>JASLAI010000129.1 GCA_030147225.1 Planococcus sp. (in: firmicutes)
CTCCTGAGCCGGTTTTTCTCTGTCATTTTGATGGATTGCAGAAATAAAAAAACCATTTCCGATTAAGGAAATGGCTGTGGCTGCCTGGGTCTCATTTTTTGTTTTTCCGGAAACTTCTCAATTTTTCGTAGATGCCGGCGAACTTTTTTTCTTCTCCGGCAATGACCGGTTTATAGAACTCAGCTGATTTCACTTCTTTCGGCAAATAATCCTGATCAGCCCATCCGCCGAATGAACCGACCGGTGTATCGTGCGGGTAGCGGTAACCTCCGTGGCCAAGTTCAGCACTTCCTGCGTAATGCGTGTCCCGCAAATGCATGGGAATGTCGCCGACATTGCCTTTATTGATGGCAGCTGTAGCAGCATCAATTGCTTTATAGGCTGAATTGGATTTTTCGGACAGGCACATTTCAGCCACAGCTTGAGCAAGTGGAATGCGCGCTTCCGGCAGGCCGAGTCGGTCGGCAGCCTGGCAAGCTGCCAGTACATGTCCGCCGACTGCAGGGTTGGCAAGTCCGATGTCCTCATAAGCCATTACCAGCAAGCGGCGTGTGACCGCGGTCAAGTCTCCATTTTCTAATAGATGTGCCAAATAATACATAGCGGCGTTGACGTCGCTGCCGCGCACCGATTTTTGCAGCGCAGACAGCAGGTTGAAGAAATGAGATCCTTTTTTATCACCGAACACGCCGACGCGCTTGATCATCTGTTCGACCATCTGATCTTCGACGATAAATTTGCCGTCGCGTTCATCAGAAGCGATGACTATCGATTCCAGCATCGTCAGCGCTTTGCGGGCGTCGCCATTGGTACCTTCCGCAATGCGTTCGACTTGTTTTTCGGAAATGTCAATCTGTTCGTTGCCGAGGCCGCGCTTTGGATCGGTCAAGGCGGCATTTAACAGCTGAACAATATCTTCATGCGACAAGCGTTTTAGCTGCTTGATTTCACCGCAGCGAGAGCGGATGGCCGGATTGACATCGTGGAACGGATTTTCCGTCGTTGCCCCGATGAGAACGATCGAACCGCTTTCGACATGCGGCAGCAGGGCATCCTGCTGCAGCTTATTGAAGCGGTGAATTTCATCCAAAAACAGCAACACTTTTCCGGTCATCCGCGATTCTGTCACGACTTCTTCAACATCTTTTTTGCCGGAAGTGGTGGCGTTCAAGGCGATGAACGGCAAATTGGATGTGCCAGCGATAGCATGGGCAATGGAGGTCTTGCCGATTCCCGGCTCTCCGTATAGCAGCATCGATGGTACATGGCCGTTGCTGATCATTTTATACAAAGCCGTATGCGGTCCGATGACGTCTTTTTGTCCAACGACTTCGTCGATTGTCCGGGGGCGCATACGGAAAGCTAAAGGTTCATTGTGCATAAGAAAACTCCTTCCGTACATTCGTTCTATCAGTATAGCGTTTGAGGTTTCAAAAGTCATTGCAAGTCCATTCGGCCTGAATTATGCTATACTGTTTTGAAGAATATTGGTATTTATTTATAGTGAATCACTTAATTATTATTAGCATTATTCTGTTAATGATAGTTTATTTTAAACAGAAAGATCTTTAGTTCAATTTATGAAACTTAGAGGTGTAATGATGAAAATATCAACCAAAGGCCGTTACGGTCTGACTATAATGATCGAATTAGGAAAACTATACGGGGAAGGTCCTGTGCCGCTGCGGAAGATTGCGGCAGAAAATGATCTATCCGAAGCTTACCTGGAGCAGCTGGTGGGACCACTCCGCAACTCCGGGCTTGTTAAAAGTGTTCGCGGGGCATATGGCGGTTATATGCTGACACGCCATCCGAAAGAGATTTCCGCTGGAGACGTCATCCGCGTCCTGGAAGGGCCGATCCAGCCGGTTGAAGGCATCGAAGACGAAAAGCAGCCTCAGCGTGAGCTGTGGGTACGCATCCGTGATGCAGTGAAAAATGTTCTCGACACCACCACCATCGAAGATTTGGCGAATGCCAATAACGGTGAAACTGAAAATTATATGTATTATATATAAGGGAGTTAGCAGATCATGAATCGAATTTATTTAGACCATGCGGCGACTTCGCCGATGCATCCGGAAGTTGTCACGACTTTCTCCGAGGCGCTCGGAACGGTCTACGGCAATCCGTCAAGTATCCATGGAACCGGAAGAGCTGCGCGTAAAGCGCTGGACGATGCACGTAAATTACTGGCTGAAAGCATCCACGCCGATGACAATGAAATCATTTTCACAAGCGGCGGAACGGAAGCGGACAATTTCGCGATTTTCGGCACCGCCGCCAAAAAGAGCGGCAAACATATCATCACAACGGCGATTGAGCACCATGCCGTTTTGCATGCCTGCGAGAAGCTGGAGCGGGAAGGCTATGACGTAACTTATTTGCCGGTCGGCGAAAATGGGCGTGTGCGAGCAGAAGACGTGAAAAATGCGCTGCGTGACGATACAATTCTTGTATCGGTTATGCTGGGCAATAATGAAGTCGGCACCGTTCAGCCCATTGCTGAAATCGGCGAATTGCTGAAAGGGACGGACATCACTTTCCACACGGATGCTGTCCAGGCATACGGGGTGTTGCCGATCGATGTCGACAGCCTGAACGTCGATTTATTGTCTGTTTCCGCACATAAACTCAATGGCCCTAAAGGCGTCGGTTTTCTTTACCAACGCAAAGGAACACCATTGACGCCGCTTTTATACGGCGGAGAGCAAGAACGCAAACGCCGCGCGGGAACGGAAAACGTGCCGGCGATTACTGCATTTGCCAAAGCTGTAGAGATTTCTTTGGCAACAATAGAAGACAAAGCAGCGGCTTATGAGCAATACAAAACCATCTTCAAATCTGCTTTGGATCAGCAAGGCATCAACTATAAGGAAAACGGCAGCAACCAAATGCCGCATATTTTAAATCTCAGCATTCCGGGCATTGAAATCGAGTCGTTTCTGGTCAATCTGGATTTAGCAGGAATATCAGCCTCCAGCGGATCAGCCTGCACGGCGGGATCCATTGATCCTTCTCATGTACTCGTTGCGATGTATGGAGAACAGGCTGTTGAAAGCCGCAATTCGATCCGGTTCAGTTTCGGGATCGGTTTGACAACTGAAGATATAGAACAAGCTGCTGCAAAGACAGCTCAAATCAGCCAGCGTTTGGCGTTAAAATGAAAAGGTGAGAAAAAATGACTGTAAAAGCACCACAAGATACACGTGTTGTCGTCGGCATGTCCGGAGGGGTCGACTCTTCGGTTGCCGCATACTTATTAAAGGAACAAGGCTATGACGTCATCGGCATTTTCATGAAGAACTGGGATGACACCGATGAAAATGGCTTTTGTACCGCTACAGAAGATTATGAAGACGTCATCCGCGTCTGCAACCAGATTGGCATTCCGTATTATGCTGTCAATTTTGAAAAGCAATACTGGGACAAAGTCTTTACGTATTTCTTAGAAGAATACAAAGCGGGACGCACACCGAATCCGGATGTCATGTGCAACAAAGAAATCAAATTTAAAGCCTTTCTTGAGCACGCTTTGAGCTTGGGTGCGGATTATTTGGCAACGGGCCATTATGCACAGGTAGAGCACGCGGAAAACGGTGAAACCAAAATGCTTCGCGGCAAAGACAATAACAAAGACCAAACGTATTTTCTTAACCAATTAGATCAAGGTCAATTATCGAAAGTGATGTTTCCGATTGGTCACATGGAAAAGAAAAAAGTCCGTGAAATCGCATTAGAAGCAGGACTTGCCACAGCGACGAAAAAAGATTCAACAGGCATCTGCTTTATCGGCGAACGCAATTTCAAAGAGTTCCTGGGTCAATACTTGCCAGCTCAGCCTGGCGTAATGGAAACTTTGGAAGGCGTCAAAATGGGGACGCATGACGGCTTGATGTACTACACAATCGGCCAAAGACAGGGACTTGGAATCGGCGGCGCTGGCGATCCGTGGTTCGTTATCGGAAAAGACCTGGAGAAGAATGTTTTATACGTCGGGCAAAATATTCAGCACGAAGCCCTTTTCTCTGACAGCCTGACTGCGGTAAACTTAAGCTTCACGTCGAATACGGCACCTACAGGAATTTTAGAATGCACAGCGAAATTCCGCTACCGTCAGCAAGATGTAGGCGTTACTGTGGAATTCAAAGGCGAAGAAGCCATTGTGACTTTTGCAGAACCGGTTCGTGCCATTACACCAGGGCAGGCAGTTGTTTTTTATGACGGCGAAGTCTGCTTGGGCGGGGGAACCATCGACCGCGTCTATAAAAACGGCGCACGTTTGGAATATGTAGGCTAATGGGAGAGACAGCAATGAATTATAACGAAATCGGCATACAGGCATTACAAGAAGGCAATACCGAAGAAGCGATTAAAGCTTTTACACAAGCCATCGAAGAACAGCCGGATAACCCGCTGGGCTATATTAACTTTGGCCATGTGTTGACTTCAATGGACGAAATCGACCGTGCAGAGCGGTTTTTCCAAAAAGCGATTACTTTGGATGAAACATCGGCGACGGCCTATTACGGACTGGCTAATCTGTATTTTAATTCAGAGCGCTACGCGGAAGCATTGAAATTATATGAAAAAGCATTGCAATACGAATTAGAGGGCGCCGATGCGCATTTCATGATCGGCAAATGCCTTGAAAAACTGGAACAGCCGAAATTGGCACTGCCTTACCTGCAGCGTGCAGTGGAATTGGATGAAACCGATGTCCAAGCCCGCTTGAGCTACGGCATTACTTTGGCCTCGATGGAAATGTTCGAACTTGCAGAACCGCAATTTCTAGAAGTACTTCAAAGAGATCCGAACCATTCGGATGCTCATTACAACCTGGGGGTTCTCTATGCGGTTTCCACGAATCGTACAGAAGATGCCATGCACCATTTAAAACAGGCCTATACACTTGATGAACGAAATGAAATGGCGCGCTACGCCTACGATATGATTGCAACGACACTGGAATAGCCACGTGAAAAGGAGACGACAGAAATGACCGGACAAATCGATTTATTTCATGAAGAAAAGCAGTTTGTATTAGGGCGTCCTGTCGTCTCGATTTTTCACAATCCCCAAAATTTATTCTCCATCGCGAAAGTGAAGATTCAGGAAACCAATACCCCCTATACCGAAAAAGAAATTATTGTATCAGGTTATTTTCCGATGCTGTCGCTTGAGGAACAGTACCGTTTTACCGGAGTGGTAAAAAATCATCCCCGCTACGGTGTCCAATTCCAAGTAGAAACGTTCACGAAAGAAGTCCCGGAAACTGAGCAGGGGATTATCCATTACCTGTCCAGTGAAATGTTCAATGGCATTGGTCGGAAAACAGCCGAGACAATCGTTAAAAAGCTTGGGAAAGATGCTATCAAAAAGATATTGGAAGATCCGGATGCGTTGGATAAAGTGCCTCGTCTCTCGGATGATAAAAAAGAAACCATTCGTGCGACATTGCAAATGAACCTCGGCCTTGAACGGGTTATGATCCAGCTCAATGATTGGGGCTTTGGCCCACAAGTCGGTATGCGGATTTATCAGGCTTACCGGGAAGAGACCATCGATATCCTGACAAAAAACCCGTTCCAATTGATCGAAGAGATCGAAGGGATCGGTTTTCAGCGTGCCGATGAACTGGGAATGAAACTCGGCATCACCGGCAGTCACCCGGACCGTATCAAGGCTTCAATTCTGCACATCCTTAACCAGGCATCTCTTTCTGATGGCCATGTGTATGTCGATGCCAAGACCTTGATTCCGTTGGTTAAAGAGATGCTCGAATCACGCCAGCAGGAAGAGATTTCAATCGAAGCGATTTCCAAAGCAGCGATTGAATTGAATGAAGAAGGCAAAGTCGCAGGTGAGGAAACGCGGCTTTATCTGCCTTCCTTGTATTATTCAGAAGTTGGCATTGCGACCAAACTGGAAACCTTGCTTGCAGAACAGGAAACCCGCACGAAGTTTCCAAGCTCAGAGGTCCGTAAAGCGTTAGGGGAAGCGGAAGAAAGGCTCGGAGTGAATTATGCGGAAACGCAGGTCGATGCTATCGAAAACAGCATCAATTCATCCGTCATGATTTTGACCGGCGGACCGGGAACAGGGAAGACAACAGTAGTCCGCGGTCTGGTTGAAATCTATGCAGAATTGCATGGCTTGTCATTGGATCCAAAAGAATACGCCAAGAAAAAAGAACCGTTTCCGATTATTCTTGCAGCACCGACTGGACGAGCTGCCAAGCGATTGAGCGAATCGACCGATTTGCCGGCCATGACCATTCACCGGCTGCTTGGCTTTAACGGGCAAGAAAAAGACGAAGAAACCGAAAAAGAAATCGAAGGCAAACTGATCATCATCGATGAGATGTCAATGGTCGATACCTGGCTTGCACATCAGCTGCTGAAGGCAGTACCGGAAGATGCCCAGCTGATTTTCGTCGGAGACCAGGACCAATTGCCACCGGTAGGACCGGGGCAAGTGCTGCGGGATCTGCTCGAATCAAAAAGGATTCCCACTGTCGAACTAACCGATATTTACCGCCAGTCATCAGGTTCTTCAATTATCGAATTAGCCCATCAGATGAAAAATGGCCAGTTGCCGGAAGACATCACCGCCAAAACGGCAGACCGCTCCTTTATTAAAGCAGGCATCGATCAAATTCCGTCGGTTGTGGAAAAAGTAGTGAAGAGCGCCTTATCGAAAGGTCATTCCATCAAAGATGTTCAGGTGTTGGCCCCCATGTATAAAGGGCCTGCTGGAATCGATGCATTGAACCGGATGATCCAGGAAATGGTCAACCCAAACCCGGATGGCAAACGGAAAGAGCTGGTTTTCGGCGACGTCACCTACCGCATCGGCGATAAAATCCTGCAGCTCGTCAATCAGCCCGAAAGCAATGTCTTCAACGGCGATATGGGAGAAGTTGTAGCAATCCTAAAAGCGAAAGAAACGGTCGAAAAGCAGGACATGTTGGTGGCGTCGTTTGACGGCATCGAAGTGACGTATGAACGGAGCGACTTGAATCAGCTGACGCTGGCATACTGCTGTTCGATCCATAAATCGCAGGGCTCTGAATTCTCCACCGTCATTATGCCTGTCGTCCGCGGCTACATGAAAATGCTGCGGCGCAATCTGCTCTATACAGGCATTACACGAAGCAAGGATTTTCTTATTCTGTGCGGCGATCCGAGCGTTTTCCGCTACGGCGTCGAACGGACAGACGATGCACAGCGTATGACCACCTTAAAGAATCGCCTCGCGGTCGCAGCGGAAGAACCGAAAACCGAAAAGCAAACACAGCAAAAAGCCGAAGCTAAACAAAGTGGACCCGTCAGCCTGACCAATGAAAACGTCCACGCCATCCACCCAATGATCGGCATGGAAGGCATCACGCCACAGAAATTTATGGAAGCTTGATTTGTCAAAAGACATTATATAATATAGTTTTGAGATTAAGAAATCGCTCCAGGCGGACGCTTTCCGCGGGCATGGCCTCTGCCGCTTCCCTCGCTCTGCTCAGTCCAGTGGCTCCGGCTCATGCTATTCCCGCAGGAAGCGAGTCGGGCTGTGCCTGACTCGTTTGCGACGAAGCAGCGCAGCGATGCAGGAGCATATCTTTGCCCTTCGCCGCCTTCCACTTTTCTTTAAAGGTAATGCAAAACAGAAGTGATAAAATTAAGTGATAGTTGACTTGTTGGACTAAAAAGATTTAACAGGAAGATGAGTTTTATTATTAACATGTTACTTATAGGTTATGTAGCAAAACAGCTGAGACTCCCGCGGGGTAGCGAAGTGCCGAAATCCACTCGGGCGTTTAGCGCGAGTTAGTTCGGCGCAAGCCTGCAGGAAAGCGAAGTTGTTTTGTGGAATAACCATTTACCGTGAGAGCTGAAAACGATCTCAATAAAAAAGTTCTACTATTGACATCACTCAAAGCTTTTTCTATAATTCAAATTAGACTGATAGACAAACACATTGATGGAGACAGTATAAAATCGCATCCGGACAGAAACGGGACCCTTGGCTGAAAGGCCCCGACGACATACGATTTTAGAAAGCTACTCCGGAGTGCAGCTAATCCCTGCCGTTGAACCGCGTTAAGGTGTTCGAGAGACACGGAGCTTGATGGTCCGTGTAACTAGGGTGGTACCGCGAATAAAGCCTTCGTCCCTTTTTTGGGATGAGGGCTTTTTATTATGTTAAGGAGGAAAAACAGATGAAAAATTTAAAAGCTGAAGACATCAGACAATTGTATCTCGACTTCTTTAAAGAAAAGGGCCACGACCAGGAGCCGAGTGCGCCGCTTGTGCCTTTTGAAGATCCGTCCTTGCTGTGGATCAACAGCGGTGTCGCCACTCTGAAGAAATATTTTGATGGCCGCGTCATTCCTGAAAATCCGCGCATCGTCAACGCGCAAAAGTCAATCCGCACAAACGACATTGAAAACGTCGGCAAAACAGCACGCCATCACACATTCTTTGAAATGCTTGGAAACTTCTCTATCGGTGAATACTTCAAGACCGAAGCAATTCATTGGGCTTGGGAATTTCTGACGGATGACAAATGGATTGGTTTTGACCCTGAAAAATTATCGGTCACCATCCATCCGGAAGACGAAGAAGCATATGATATTTGGTTGAACGAAGTCGGCGTTCCGGCTGAGCGCATCATCCGCCTGGAAGGCAACTTCTGGGACATTGGTGAAGGCCCAAGCGGACCGAACTCTGAAATTTTTTACGACCGCGGCGAAAGCTACGGCAATGACCTGAATGACCCTGAATTGTACCCGGGCGGTGAAAACGACCGCTACCTGGAAATTTGGAACTTGGTCTTCTCGCAATTCAACCATAATCCAGATCATACCTACACACCGCTGCCAAAACAGAACATCGATACGGGTATGGGCTTGGAGCGTATGGCTTCTGTGGTCCAAGATGTACCGACCAACTATGATACGGATTTGTTCGTACCGATTATCCAAAAAACCGAGGAAATTTCCGGTAAGAAATACGGCAAAGATGCCGATATGGATATGGCTTTCAAGGTGATCGCCGACCACATCCGCACCGTAGCATTTGCTATCGGAGACGGGGCATTGCCGTCAAATGAAGGGCGCGGTTATGTATTGCGCCGCCTGCTTCGCCGCGCTGTCCGCTATGCGAAGAAGTTGGGCGTCGAAAAACCGTTCCTCTACGAATTGGTTCCAGTTGTCGGCGATATCATGAAAAACTTCTATCCGGAAGTAAATGACAAGCAGGACTTTATCATCCGTGTCATGAAGTTGGAAGAAGAACGTTTCCATGAAACACTTCACGACGGCTTGGCAATTTTATCGTCGGTTGTGGAAAAACAAAAAGCAGCTGGCCAATCGGTAATACCGGGCGAAGATGCATTCCGCCTATACGACACGTATGGTTTCCCGGTAGAGCTGACCGAAGAATATGCGGAAGAAGAAGGCATGGCAATCGATCATGAAGGCTTTGAAGCAGCAATGCAGGCGCAGCGCGACCGCGCAAGAAAAGCCCGCCAAAACGTCAATTCCATGCAGACACAATCTGAAGTGCTGGGGAATATTAAAGAAGCCAGCGAATTTATCGGCTACAGCCAAACAGTATCGGATGCAGAAATTTTATATATTATCAAAGATGGTGAGCTTGCTGACAGCGCACACGAAGGCGAAGAAGTGCAGGTCATCTTGAATCAGACGCCTTTTTACGCTGAAAGCGGCGGACAGATAGCAGACCGTGGAACCTTGAGCAACGATTTGGTTCAAGCGGCTGTGCTGGATGTCAAAAAAGCGCCAAATGGCCAGAACCTGCATTCAGTGCGCGTGGAGACAGGCGAGTTGACGAAGTCGACGGTGCACGCTCAGGTAGATGCTTCTGAACGCCGCCACACCGTTAAAAACCATACAGCAACGCACCTCCTGCACCAAGCGTTGAAAGATGTATTGGGTGCACACGTTAACCAGGCTGGATCTTATGTAGGCCCTGATCGCCTGCGTTTTGACTTCTCTCATTTCGGTCAAGTGACAAATGAGGAACTAGAGACAATCGAGCGGATCGTCAATGAAAAAGTATGGGAAGGCATTGCAGTCCAGACCGGCTACCACAACTTGCAGGAAGCAAAAGAAATGGGTGCCATGGCATTGTTTGGCGAGAAATACGGTGATGTTGTCCGGGTCGTTGAAATCGGCGGCTACTCACTAGAACTTTGCGGTGGTGTCCATGTAGTCAATACTTCAGAAATCGGTTTATTCAAAATCGTTTCAGAAGGAGGCATTGGTGCTGGTATCCGCAGAATTGAAGCATTGACCGGAAAAGGCGCTTATAACAGCCTAAAAGACAGCGAACAGGTTTTGGAACAGGCGGCAGGGCTTTTGAAATCTTCTTCAAAAGACATGATTCAGAAAGTCCAGTCAGTCCAAGCGGAAATGAAATCACTGCAGCGTGAAAATGAATCCTTGCTTGCTAAGATTTCCAATGCACAGTCTGCAGGTATTTTGGATCGTGCACAAAAAGTGGGCGACATCACTGTCTTATCGGTAAAAGTTGAAGCGAAAGACAATAATCAGCTGCGTCAGATGATGGACGACCTGAAAACGAAAATCGACAAAGCAGTTATTGTTCTTGGGGCAACAGATGGTGACAAGGTGATGCTTGCTGCAGGAGTTACAAAAGATTTGGCTGGCGGGAACTACCATGCCGGACAAATCGTCAAACATGTAGCAGAGCAATGTGGCGGAAAAGGCGGAGGCCGTCCGGACATGGCGATGGCAGGCGCAAAAGATGCCGGGAAACTGGAGTCGGCGCTCGAATCAGTTTACAGCTTAGTGAAATAGGTTTAATAAATCCACACTATCGGTTATAATGATAATCAGACAGCAGGAGCAATTATTCCTATTCAAAATCCGAAAGCGAGGTGCTTGTCGTGAGTTCATTTGATCGAACTATGAAATTCGATTCGTCTGATGAGTCGATGGAGCAGGAAGTGAAGCAGGTAATGCTTCAAGTCCATGCTGCACTTGAAGAAAAAGGTTATAACCCGATCAATCAGATTGTCGGATATTTATTATCAGGTGATCCGGCTTATATTCCTCGCCACCAGGATGCGCGAAATATGATTCGCAAACTAGAACGGGATGAAATTCTGGAAGAACTGGTAAAGTTCTATATCAAGAAGAATAACGGGGAATAATGATGCGCATAATGGGACTTGATGTCGGGTCGAAAACAATTGGGGTCGCAATTAGCGATCCGATGGGCTGGACAGCTCAAGGAATCGAAACCGTCAAAATAAATGAAGCGATCGAAGAATTTGGACTGGACCGTCTCGGTGAACTGATTAAGCAATATGAAGTGACCGAAGCAGTTGTCGGGTATCCGAAAAACATGAACAATTCAATTGGCCCGCGTGCTGAAGCATCTGAAAGATTTGCAGCTTTGCTGAAAGAAGCGTATAGTATACCGGTGGTCCTATGGGATGAACGGCTTACGACGTCGGCGGCAGAGAAAATGTTGATTTCTGCTGATGTCAGCCGCAAAAATCGCAAAAAAGTGATCGACAAGATGGCGGCAGTCATGATTTTGCAAGGCTATCTTGATTTTAAAAAATAATGAGGTGACGCAAATGGAACACGGACAAGAGCACATTACAGTCGTTGATGAAAACGGCAACGA
>JASLAI010000180.1 GCA_030147225.1 Planococcus sp. (in: firmicutes)
GTGCCGAGAGCAAACTGCTCTTTTTCATTGACGCGTATCAAGGTGTAGCGCTCTGCCATCATCCGGACAGTGGCCATGTCCAGCGCTTCAGGGAAAATAAGCGCTTCTGTGGGCGAAAGGATATTAAACACACAATCAAGATGAAGGTATTTTTCATTAAAAGAAATAGGAACGACTTCAAAATCCGGCAACTGAAGCTGAAGGTCACGGATAGCTTTTTTGGAAGTTCGGCTGCTGACCCCAACAAAGACCGTATCCCGGTCAATGATGACATCGCCGCCTTCAATGCGGTGGCCTGTCAACTGCTTAAAATTGACCTCATGTGCTTCCATCCATTTTCGAAGTTCCTGTTCTTCTCCTTGGCGGATTTCAGAAGCCATTTCACTCATGAATACCGTTTCACCGATAGTAAATCCGATATCACGCGTAAAGACTTGCTCCGGATAATCTTCGGACGGTTCAATCAGGTCGGTTTGAATGCCTTCATCAGCTAATGCCTGGAGGAATTCATTGTGCTGATAGAGCGCTTTGTCCACATCAATATTTTCATCTTTATATCTTTTCTGGACATCGTTGATCACATCTTTTATTTCCATATAGCGCGGTGGACAAAGCAAGACGCGCCGGAGTGGATCGTATTCACTTTGGCAGCGGGCAGGTAAGGTTTCTTTTATATAGGATGACATAAAGGTTCCTCCAAAAAACATAGTTATTAATTGTATATTCCTTTTGTGAGACAAGTTAAAACATAGCTGCTGGAGAAAATACACAAAAGAAGGAAATAATGAGAAGATAGAAAAAGATCGGAAGTTAACTGAAAGGGGCATCATGCGGTGAAAATCATTCAGCAGGAAGTTGCACAGGATCGGGATTTTATTCGAAAAAAGGTTATTGAACACAATAACGCCAGTTTACCCGGAGAAAAAACATCTGCATTCGAACAAATGAGCTTTATTGTTCGCGATGAGGAGGAGATTTTAGGAGGATTGACTGCCACTGGCTTTTGGCGGCATCTTCATATCGATTTTCTATGGGTGGACCCGTCAGCCCGAGGCCAAGGGATTGCTGCAAAGCTGATGGCTCAAGCGGAAGTATATGCGCGCAGCAAAGGCCATCGACTGATGGTTGTAGACACATTGAGTTTTCAAGCGCCTGAATTTTATAAAAAACAGGGCTTCTCGGAATTTGGAGTGATCCATGATTTTCCCGAAGGGCATACCCATCATTATCTTGAAAAATGGCTGACGGATCAATCTGACACCTACAATATAGACCAATAAAAAAAGGAGGCCCAAGGGCCTCCTTTTTTGTTTTATTGTTGTTCTTGGTAGAATACTTTGTCTACATTGTATTTGGCTTTTTGTGTGTTAATCAAATACGTCTCGTAGATATCACGTTCCATTGGGTCGTCTACAATGGAAACAGTGATGCGGTAAACTTCTTCACGGTGATTTTTCAACGGTGATACCGAATCTTCGAAATGCTTCTTCACACGCTGGCGAAGTTTGCGGGCTTTTCCGACAAACAACAATTCACCACTGTGGTTGAAGAATTGAATGATGCCGCCTTTATCACGCGGAATTTCGTGCAGATCGATAAAGCCGTATAACGGTTTGATGACGGCTTCGTCACCTGTAGCTTCCTGTTTGCGTTGTGTAATTGTCACATCCGCTTTTGGTGGTTGGATATTAATCATGCTTATCACGTCCTCTATTATCGTATTGCCTATTTTAACACAAAAAAGAGCGGAAATCCATCCGCTCTTTTTTCCAGTTATTCAGATTGTTTCTATAAGTTTTTCAATTGTTCACTGGCTGGCTGGTCGCCTTGCAATACTTCGAATACTTTATTATAAGTATTGCTGCGGTCGAGTACTTCAACAAGCACATGTGCTACATCTGCTCTTGGGATGGATCTTCCTTCCATAGAAGAGAAGCCTTTTAGAGATACTTCAATTTTGTCAGACTTGTCTTCGTCTGAAAGTGCTCCAGGGCGAACAATCGTGTAGTCCAAATCGGTTGCCTGCAGCAGTTCATCTGCCGTGCGCTTCGCTACAAGATATGGCTTCATTGCTTCGCCGCCGGCATCCGGATCATCTGATCCCATTGATCCTAGTTGGACAAAGCGCTTGATTCCTTTATCCTGTGCATATTGAGCTGCTTTTACGGAGCCCCATAAATCGATGGTTAAAGTCTTGTCAGCGCCTGTCGAAGGCCCAGATCCAGCTGCGAAAATGACAGCATCGACACCTTCAAAGGCATCGCTGAAATCCTTTTCCAGATCAGCCAATACAACTTTAGATGCGCCAAGCTCTTTTAATGTATCTACTTGCTCTTCTTTACGAACCATAGCGGTTGCTTCATGTTTGGATTCGGCTAATTCTTTGACAACGTTGCGGCCGACTTGTCCGTTTGCTCCAATAACTAATACGTTCATTCGATTTCCACTCCTTTAATTGTCTTCACTCCATTTATGTTCCCTTTCATTACTGTGTTAAACGTTTATTTCATCGTTCACTGTGCAAATAGGCGTAGAAAGGCTAGAATAGAAGAACGGAGGTGTTACAATGCAAATTACAGATTATGTGTTTCACAAAATTAACGATCCTACAGGCATTATGATAGGCGACCGTTATGAATTTTTGTTGAATGTCGAAGTTGACGAAGATGATGAATTATATACCGAAGGCGGACTGGAATTGCGCGTCATCATTGCTGCAGAAGAAGCCGGTCCCCGCATAGCGCATTACAATTTTATCGATAAACAAACAAGAGGCGCACTTGAATTTGGACTTGAAGACGAGGAAGAAGAAGAAATCCTCGCTTACTGTTCAGAAAAGCTGGCATAAAAAAACATCCTGCCCAATTTGAGCAGGATGTTTCTATTTATATTTTGACCTCAACTTCAGCTTTTTCTTTCAACTCTTCGATGCGTGCAAATACTGCTTCCTGTGTTTTTTGTTCTTCTAAAGATTTTCTGATAGTAGGTTCCATCTCTTCAAAGGCTGGAGCTTCTTCTTCAGAAGTCTCAACAAAGCCATCATAAGCTTCTTTTACTTCTTCATCGGTCACTTCACCATCTTCTATTTCTTCTGCGACATACTGTTCATACACTAATTGTTCGCGGAGTTGATTTTCCATATCCTCCAGTGTAAATCCTGTCTCTTTCAATGCTTCATCCATTGCTTCTTCGGTTTCAAACTGGTCTTTCAATTCTTCCAGCCGCTCTTCAACCGTTGCTTCATCTGCTGTGTAGCCTTTTTCCTCAGCATCCTGCAATATTACCTTATTGCCTACCAGCACGGACATTGCCTGTTCTTTTACCAGCTCGGCAGTTTCTCCGGATGTCGTGTGTCCCTGGGCCGCTAATGTGTTTTCGAGCTGCCGTGCAACGCTATTATAAACATTCCCTAA
>JASLAI010000217.1 GCA_030147225.1 Planococcus sp. (in: firmicutes)
ACTGAACGCGTGATTCCCACACGGTCAGCGATTTTTGAAGCGACAAGCAAACCTTCGTTGCCATCAAGTTCTTCAAAAATATGTTCAATCGCTTCAAGTTCACTGTAAGAAAGTGAAGAAATCGCCATTTGTACAACTGCTTTGCTGCGCGCTTCTTCTTCGATGCGGTCGCCTTTTTCACGAAGGATTTCCATCCCTACAACAGTAGCGCCGTATTCGCCAAGAATTAAATCGTCATCATGGAATTCTGCGTCTACACGCCCAAGAAGAAGTGTACCAAGACGTTCGCCGCCTCCGTTGATTGGTACGATTGTTGTCAGTCCGTTTTTGAACAATTCGCGTTCTTCCACAGGGAAGATCGTGTGTTCACTGTTAACGTCCAGGTTTTCAGTCGTTTCAGTAATATTCGAAAGTTTTTGTGTATACTCAAGCGGGAACTGACGCTCTTCAAGCATCCCTTTCATGCGCTCGTTTTCGATTTGCTGGTTGATTGCATAACCCAACACTTTACCTTTACGGCTTACTACGAATGCGTTGCATTCAATTACTTCGCTTAAAGTTTCAGCCATATCTTTAAAGTTTACTTTTTTCCCGCCCGCTGCTTCCAGCATAGAGTTAATTCGTCTTGTTTTTCCTAATAAATTCATTTAAATGAACCTCCTACATTATTCGTACCGTGTTTATTCAATATTCTAAAGGTTTTTACTCTTTATTGAAACTATTTCGCCTTGTTTTACAGAATAAATTGTGACAAGTCTTTGTTTTTCGCCACATTCTCGAGCTTTTCGTTCACATATTGAGGGGTTATGTCAATTTGTGCCGGTGAAATCTCGGAAGCTTCGAAAGACAAATCTTCCAACAGACGCTCAAGTATTGTGTGCAGCCTGCGCGCGCCGATGTTGTCTGTGTCCTGATTTACTTCATATGCAATTTCTGCAAGTCTGATTATTGAGGCATCATTGAAGTGTACCACAACTCCCTCTGTTTCGAGAAGAGCTTTGTATTGATTTATTAAAGAATGTTTTGGTTCAGTTAAAATTTTAACAAAGTCTTCCACTTCCAGTTTTTGCAATTCTACGCGAATCGGGAAACGTCCTTGCAGTTCTGGGATCAAATCAGAGGGTTTCGACATATGAAACGCTCCTGCAGCCACGAACAGCATGTAATCCGTTTTAACTGCGCCGTATTTGGTAGAAACTGTTGAACCTTCAACGATTGGCAAAATATCACGCTGTACTCCTTCTCGGGAAACATCAGCGGATGAGGAACTGTTCTTGCTCGCTACTTTGTCCATCTCATCGATGAAAATAATGCCGTGCTGCTCAGCTCTATCAATTGCTTCGAGTGACACTTCATCGTCATCTACTAATTTTGCTGCTTCTTCAGTTGTTAAGAGCCTGCGTGCTTCTTTTACTTGAAGGCGCCGCTTTTTCTTTTTCTTCGGCATCAGGGAGGATAGGGCATCCTGCATATTTGCGCCCATTTGTTCCATTCCCGACCCTTGCATAGCGTCAAACATAGACAATGTGTTTTCTGCTACTTCTACAGTTATATACTCTTCTTCAAGCTTTCCTGCTTTTAAGTCTGCAGCAATTTCTCTTCTTTTAACCCGAACTTCCACTTCCGCAGTTGGTTCTTCCTCTTCCTGTTCCATCTTCTGGCCAAATAGCATTTCCAGCGGATTTTGATTCGGTTGTTTTTTCCGCATAGATGGAGCCAGCAATTTCACAATCCGTTCATTTGCAGCAGCTTCCGCCTGGAATTGAACCGCTTCGTATTTTTCATCTTTAACGATCCGTACAGCGGCTTCAACCAGATCCCGCACCATAGACTCGACATCACGGCCGACGTAGCCCACTTCCGTAAACTTCGTCGCCTCCACTTTGATGAAAGGTGCTCCTGTCAATTTGGCAATTCTGCGGGCAATTTCCGTTTTGCCGACACCCGTTGGCCCAATCATCAAGATGTTTTTCGGGATGACTTCGCCGCGCATCTCTTCTTCCAACCGGCTTCTGCGGTAACGGTTTCTCAAAGCGATGGCAATTGAACGCTTCGCCTCTTTTTGGCCGACAATATAACGGTCCAGGTGGTCAGTAATTTGTCTTGGCGTTAAATCAGATTGATTTTTCATTAGGACAATTCCTCCACTACGATTTGATGATTTGTATAAACACAGATATCTGCTGCCGTTTCCAATGCAGATTGAGCGATTTGTGCGGCAGTCAAATTATCTCCCGCATACTTTTTCAACGCACGGCCTGCTGCGAGCGCGTAATTTCCGCCTGATCCGATTGCGAGAATTCCGTCATCCGGTTCAATGACTTCTCCTGTCCCCGATACCAGAAGCAATTCGTCTTTGTTCATGATAATGAGCATGGCTTCTAATTGGCGAAGCATTTTGTCTCCACGCCATTGTTTAGCCAATTCAACTGCCGCACGTTGAAGATTGCCGTTATACTCAGTCAGTTTTCCTTCAAACATTTCAAAAAGCGTAAATGCATCTGCCACTGATCCTGCAAATCCAGTCAAAACTTGGCCATTGTATAGTTTCCGTACTTTTCTCGCGGTATGTTTCATGACTACTGCGTTGCCGAATGTAACTTGGCCATCGCCTGACATTGCGCATTTGCCGTTGTGCTGCACTGCAAATATCGTGGTGGCATGGAATTCTTGCATGATAAAGTCCCCTCTCTAAGCTCTCGGATGTGAATTTAAATAAGTGTTTCGTAAATGCTCTTTGGTGACATGCGTATAGACTTGTGTAGAACTCAAATGAGAATGTCCAAGCAGTTCCTGAACAGTCCGGATATCGGCTCCATTATTGATCAGATGAGTTGCAAATGTATGGCGGATCATATGCGGATAGATAGAAGAGTTGACAGAGGCCTTCTTCATGCATTCGCTTAAGATATGACGAACACCTCGATCAGTTACAGTCTCTCCCCGACTATTCACAAACAGATAATCGTGTTTTTGATTCTTCATCAGTTTAGGACGTGCATCTTCCAGGTAATGTTCCAAAGCATCCTGGGCAAACTGGCCATAAGGAATGTATCGTTCTTTTCTTCCTTTTCCCATCACTTTAACAATCTGCATAGTTTGATCCAGATCTCCTAAGCGAATAGAAACGCATTCACTGACACGCATACCTGTTGCGTATAACAATTCCAAAAGTGCCGTATTGCGAATTGACAGCTTATCTTCGCCTAGTACCGACTTAAAAAGCTGAGCCAGCTCTTCTTCATAAAAAAATTGCGGCAGCCGCTCTTCTTTTTTTGGATGATATAATGACCTGAATGCTGCTTCATTCAACCCGAACTCACGATTGCCATAACGGAAAAATGATCGGATTGCTGAAATTTTTCTTGAAACGGTAGTTCTGGTTAATTTAGCATCATATAACTTGGTCACGTAATTTCTTGCATGTATATATTCTACTTCTCTAAGATCAGGTACGCCTTCTGCATTCAAAAACAGAAAAAAATCCGACAAATCATG
>JASLAI010000280.1 GCA_030147225.1 Planococcus sp. (in: firmicutes)
CTTTGCCGCAATGGAAGTGCAAGCTTATAGTGACCGCGTCAAAACGCTGCAGAGCAACCTGGATGAAAACATTACTGAACTTACGGCTTTGGAACATCGCTACGAAGAAATGAAGCATAAAGTAAAAGATATGAAAGTAAAACAGCTGCAATTAATGGGCAAAGAAAACGCGACTCGCGCACATCATCAGATGGACAAGGTTTTGAGTCCTGAATTAGTCGCTGAACGGATCGGATCGTTTGACGATATGGCTTCCTACATCACAACATTGGGCGCTAAAGTCGAAGAGCGGCATGAGCGGTCGGCAATGGAACGCCGGCTGGAATCTTTAGAAAAAAATAACGCAAACCAAAAGGAAATTGTTTAAACTGGAATGAGAAGAAGTTTTCTTCTTCTCATTTTTTTCCGATACAAAGAAGGAGGCAAAAGCTATGCAGCATTTTACAACCAACAGACAAGCGTTTTTTCTGCTGAGCGCTTTATTATTGATATTTGTGGAAGCTGCCTTTTTAGGAAACGGCAGTGTGTTTTTGATCCTTCTTGGTATCGGAACGATCTACTATGCATTTAAAAACAAAAGCAAATACCGCCGATTTTATTTCTGGACAGGCATTTTTCTGATCGGTGTTTCGATCCTTTCTATGTGGAGTCTCCGGCTGATGGTTTTCGGCCTGGCCCTCTACCTCCTATTGCGCTTATGGAAAGGGGAGGAGTGGCTGCAGACTGCTCCTTTATACGCACCTATAGATAAAGGACTGATTCAGAACAAAGTGATGGCTGCACAAAGTACGCCAATCGAATCCTATGAATGGAAGGACATTCATGTGCAAGGGTTTATCGGCGACCTCCTGATAGATGCCACCCACACCGTTTTACCGAAAAAAACTTCGCTGATTTCCATTCGGCAGGGCTTTGGAAAAGTTCAGGTTGTGGTGCCATACGAAGTTCCTGTACGCGTCTTTTATTCGACGCTTCTTGGAGAAGCCCGTTTTTTCAATGGGAAAAATCAACGCATTCTTAACGGCACCATTCACACTGAAGACGGTTATCCTTCAGACGAAGGCAATAAAGTCGAGTTGATAGTGTCCATAACCAGCTGGATGGGAGATGTCGAGGTGATCCGCAGATGAGACAAATTCTACCGCGCAGCCTGTTTTTCATTTTGCTTTTCGCCTTGATCGTGTTCAGTATTCTTTTTGCGCTGCTCGGCTTCCCATCAGTCTACAGCTGGTCCGTCCTATGGGAAGATTTTATCGCCGGTTTGCCTTTGGGCATATGGCTGATCGTTCTGATGCTCGCTTTGTCCGTCGGCATCTCATGGTGGACCGAATCCTTGTCTCGTTCAAAGGTGCAGGAAATCGAAGAAATTTTCCAAGCGCTTCTGCGCAATGAAGACAATACGGTCGTTCAGGCTGCCCAAATGAAGACCCTGCCGCGGAATTTATCCAGTTCCATCTTAAAATTACAGAAACTTTTGGAATCCCAGCGAAAAAGTTTAACACGCATTTCCAACGAACGGGCAGAAACTCAAGACCAGATCATCCAGGAACGCTTGATCATGGAACGACAGCGGCTGGCACGGGAATTGCATGATTCTGTATCGCAGCAATTATTTGCAGCTTCGATGCTGCTGTCTTCCATGACTGAAAATGGAAATGTGCAGCCGGGGCTGCTGCAGACCGAAAAGATGGTACAGCAAGCACAACTGGAAATGCGGGCATTATTGCTGCATTTGCGCCCAGCTGCCCTTCATGATAAGAGCTTGCGCCAAGGCCTGTTTGAATTGGTCAGCGAGTTGAAGGAAAAAGTCTATTTCACCATTGATCATAAGTTGGAGGAAGTCCCTTTGCAAAAAGGGGCAGAAGACCATTTATTCCGCATCGCACAGGAAACTTTATCGAATACGCTGCGCCACTCAAAAGCGACCGAAGTCCATATCCTGTTTATTGAGCGTGACAATTTTGCCATTCTGCGCATTCAAGATAACGGCGTCGGTTTCGAAAGTGAGCAATCCAAGTCGACTTCCTACGGTTTAAAGCATATTGAAGAACGCGCCATTGAAATCGGTGCGACCAGCAAAATCGTTTCCGTGCCTTCCGAAGGCACCATTGTGGAAGTAAAAGTCCCGATTGAAAGGAAGATAACCCATGATTCGAATCTTATTAGTGGATGACCATGAAATGGTGCGCATTGGTGTCTCAGCCTATCTTCAATCTCAAAAAGATATGGAAGTTGCCGGTGAAGCCTCAAATGGCCAAGAGGCAGTTCATATGGCTTTGGAGATTCGTCCAGATCTGATTTTAATGGATATGGTAATGCCCGTCATGAATGGGGCAGAAGCGACAAAAGCCATCATTGACCAATGGCCGGAAGCCAAAATCATGATTGTCACCAGCTTTCTCGATGATGACAAAGTTTATCCCGCTCTTCAGGCGGGAGCTGTCAGTTACATATTGAAGACCTCGAAAGCATCACGGATTGCGGACTCTATTCGCGAAACCATGGACGGCACGTCAGTTCTTGAACCTGAAGTCATGAGCAAAATGATGAAACAGATGCGCCACGAGCGCGTTCTTCATGAGGAATTGACCGAACGGGAAATGGAAATCCTTTTGCTGTTGGCCCGCGGTTTGACCAATCAGGAAATCGCCGACCGGTTGTTTATCGCCTTAAAAACAGTCAAGACGCATGTCAGTAATATTTTAGCGAAGCTGGAAGTCCACGACCGGACCCAGGCAGTCATTTATGCATTTCAACATAAACTTATCGCTCCACCTAAATGAACGCACAAAATGCTGGACAGCGCTTATGCTGTCCAGCATTTTTACTTAGAAGAATATAATTTTTCAGCTATGCGGCAAAGAGCGCCGCTTCGCTGGTCTGTCTTATGCCCGGCAGAGCTACCCGGGGCGCTTCCGCTTTCCTTGTTACGCATTTAATTTGCGCAGTTCTACGCGGCGAATTTTGCCCGACGCAGTCTTTGGCAGTTCGTCCAAGAACTCGATGACACGTGGATACTTGTATGGAGCGGTAATTCCTTTAACATGATCCTGCAGCTGCTTCACCAAAGATTCTTTGTCAGCAAGCCCATCCGGATTGCGCAGAACGACATAGGCTTTAACAATATTGCCGCGAATTTCATCCGGAGCGGCTACGACTGCGAATTCTTGTATCGCTTCGTGTTTGATCAATGCGTCCTCGAATTCGAACGGCCCTATCGTATAAGCTGATATGATTATTTTGTCTTCAATTCGCCCTTCAAAGCAGATATTTGGTTCTTCTTC
>JASLAI010000359.1 GCA_030147225.1 Planococcus sp. (in: firmicutes)
AAGGAAACTCGGCATGGAGAACTTGGGGAAAGTTTTGAAAAAGGAAATCCCTCTTCGCGTTCATGCACACCGCGCAGATGATATCGTGACGGTGCTGCGCTTAAAGCGTGAGTTTGGAATCGATATTACCATTGAACATTGCACCGAAGGCCATCAGATTGCAGCGTATATCGCGGAACATGAAGTGCGCGTCTCAGTCGGCCCTACGTTGTCGACCCGTTCCAAAGTGGAATTGAAGGACAAGCAATGGTCAACGATCAAATCCCTTCTTGATGCCGGAGTGCCCTGTTCAATTACTACAGATCACCCCGTAGTCGGCATCAATTATTTGCTGACAAGCGCCATCCACGCCATTAACCATGGCATTTCAAAAGAGCAGGCATTGCGCGCTTTGACCTCCGATGCCGCAAAACACCTCGGTGTGGAAAATCGCGTAGGCTCCATCGAGACTGGAAAAGACGCCGACTTCGTCATTTGGAGCGGCAACCCATTCGAACTGCAGCATCATGCAGAAGAAGTCTTTATTAATGGAGGGAAAGTGAACTAAGAGCAGCTGAAGAGCTGGCTTGCTTATTCCCGATAAGGTCTACCCAAAAAATAGTTCTTCCTTCAATAGAAGTTTAGTTAAAAACAATATGGGGAACGTTACAGAACACTACCAGTTTTTAAATTAGAGGAGGAAAAATTTTTGGGACATTATATCGAAGTGGAAGATGGCGTAAAGGTTTATGTAGAAGATGTGGGATCGGGGCAGCCGGTAGTATTTATTCACGGCTGGCCGCTAAACAGCAAAGCGTTTGAAGCACAGGTCAGCGAACTGGCTTCACAAAATTTCCGTTTTATCGGCATTGACCTCCGGGGCTACGGAAAGTCAGATAAACCGTGGTCAGGCTATGATTACGATACACAGGCGAGCGATGTCAAAGCGGTTGTGGATTATTTGAAACTCGATAACTTCGTGCTTGCCGGATTCTCCATGGGCGGTCCGATTGCTATCCGCTACTTATCAAAATTCGGCGAGCAAGGCGTAGATAAATTACTACTGTTATCAGCTGCTGCTCCATTGTTTACGCAGCGCGAAGACTTTAAGATCAACTTAAAGCCTGAAGAAGTAGATGACATCATCAGAAAGATCAAAGAAGACCGTCCGGCTTTCCTTTCTGAGTTTGCAGATATGTTCTTTGAACAAAAGCATTCTCCGGAATTCCTGCATTGGTTCCAGACAGTCGGGCTTGAAGCTGGAGCGCATTCAACCATCAACTCAGCAATCGCGCTTAGAGATGAAGATTTACGCGGAGAATTGGCGAACATTACACTCCCGACTGCCATTTTCCACGGTAAAAAAGATGAGATTTGTGCTTACGAGCTGGGCGAAGAGCTGGAGAAGCAAATTCCAAACTCTATCCTTGTTCCTTTTAAAGACAGCGGACATGGCATCAATGCCGATGAGCCAGAGCGCTTCAATAATGAACTGCTCAGCTTCTTAAGAAGTTCCGATGTAAAATAAGATAAGGCAATCGAAGATAAAGACGCGCTTACAAGCCGTCTTTATTTTTTTTTGAAAAAAAGTGATCTAATTTTAAATCCGCTCCGTTATGTTGGTAAGAATAAAAAAAGAGGAGTGGTTTTATTATGAAATGGAACAAAGTATTAGCACCTGTACTCGGAGCCGCGTTATTGATCCCTGGAATGGCAACAACAGCATTGGCAAATGAGTTGCCGCCAACTGAAACAACAGGCGTGGAACTTCGCGCAACATTGGATTCTTTACTATCAGAGCATTATGCGCTGGCTGTGGATTCAATGATGAAAATTTATGACGGTGACGAAGCTGCAGAAGCAGCAATGGCAGCTCTTGATGCCAACGCAGCGGATATGGAGCCAGTTATCGCTTCCGTATACGGTGAAGAAGGCGGAGCCGCTTTTGTGGAAATCTTCGACAAGCACAATATGGGCACTGACGAGTACGCAGCCGCAGTAAAAGACGGCGATGAAGCGATGCAAGAAGAAGCACTAACAGAAATACAGTCGTTTGTTGACGACATGGGCGCCTTCCTTGGCACAGCAACAGAAGGCAATCTTCCAGAAGACGGTGCAACTGCAGCTCTTCGTGAGCATGAAGACTATGTTCAAGAAACATTCGATCTGTATGTAGAGGGTGATTACGAAGCTGCGTACACCTCTTACTTAGAAGGCTTCACGCAAATCTTTGGAGCTGGAAGTGCCATCAGTGGTGCGATTTCCACTCAGTTCCCAGACCAATTTTCTGATCCGAACACACCAGCCGGTGATTTCCGTTCGACAGTGAACCGCATTGCAGCCGAGCATTTCGCTTTGGCACAGCTTAGCATGACAAAAGGCTTTAACGGATCTGAAGACTTTGACTTTGCCGATTGGGCACAAGATCAAAACACAGAAGAATTCCGTGCAGCACTTGCATCTGTTTACGGTGAAGAAGCAAGCAACCAATTTGTTGAACTTTGGAACAACCAGCACATTTCGGTTCAAGGCGACTTGGCTACCGCTGCAGCAGCTGACGATCAGCCTGCAGTAGAAGAAGCGACATCGACTTTGACAAGCACATTTGCAACTGATCTTGGAACATTCTTGAACAGCGCGACTGAAGACCGTATGCCTTTGAATGAAACGATCGCTGGTGTACAAGCACATGAAACTTCTGTTGTCGACACATTCCAGCAGTATGTAGCAGGCGATTACACAGCGTCTTATGAAACATACCGTTCAGGATATGCTATCATGTTTGATATCGGTAAAGGATTGAGCGGCGCTATTGTCGACCAATTCCCTGAGAACTTTGAAAACGCAGCACCTGAAAAAATGCCTGCCACTGGATTTGGCGGCACGGCTGAACAATCAAATACAATGATCCTTTGGGTCACATTGAGCACAATGATCTTATTGGCAGCTGGTACAATCACTTATCGCCAAACCAAAAACCAGCAATAATTAGTTCAGGGAGGGCCACTGGCTCTCTCTGTTCCTGATTGGAAAGGAGGGATTGCAGATGAAGCAGCTTGTCACAATGGGAACCGCTATAATTTTATGTCTTGTTTTGTTCTTCATTTTAAAACCTTTGGCAGCCAGCCCGACTTTTGAAGAAAAAGCCGATAAGGTGGAACAGCCTATGGAAACAGAACAAGCGGCAGAAGAGGAAGCAGCATCCGGCAATTATGTCGACAAGATTGCAGAATTTCCGATCCTTCCGGAACAGCGGGAAAAGCTGCAAATGCTGCAGCAGCAACGTCAAGAAAGCATAAGAGGCATGCAGCCTGCACAGATTGAAGTCCCGTCTATCGGAGTTAAAGCAAACATAGAAGCCACTGGTATTCTGGATAATGGGGAAATGGGCGTGCCGGAAGATGTCGATCAAGTTGGCTGGTTTAAGCCTGGTTTTAAAGCAGGCGCAAAAGGCAATGCCGTTTTGGCAGGCCATGTTGACAGCTTAACAGGACCCGCTGTCTTTTATGAACTTAAGGATGTTGAAGTTGGGGAAACCGTGATTTTGACAGATGCAGATGGCCGGGAAATGGTCTTCGAAGTAAAAAATCTCACGAGCTATGAGACTGATGAAGCGCCGATTGAGGAAATCTTCGGCAGCTCGGATAAGCGGATGATCAATTTGATTACTTGCACCGGCGACTTTAACCGTGACATTGGCTCACATGAAGAACGCCTGGTTGTCACAGCCGAATTGATTTCAGATTCCAGTGTTAAAGATACCAAACCGGAACCTCCGGCAAACGTAACAGCTACTTCGTTCAACATCTCTTGGCATGCTGTGCGTGATGATGCCATTATCGGCTACCGCATCTATGAAAAAGACATCGAGACAGGCGAACTGAAGAAAATCGAAACGGTTTCCTTGTTCGACAGAAAGAAAGTTGAACTCAAAACAGATGATACAAAACGCTATTTCGTCACTTCCGTAGATGTCGATTTGAACGAATCCGAAAAAGCGGAAGCGCAGAAATAAGAGATGATCAAATCTGGCAACTAAAAAAGATGGATCAAGTGCAAAGGCACTTGGTCCATCTTTTTTCATGAAAAACGGAACATTTGATTAGCTATTTATTTCCTTTTCTTCTTATTGCCCCAAAAAC
>JASLAI010000343.1 GCA_030147225.1 Planococcus sp. (in: firmicutes)
GTGACGCATGAAATGGGCTTTGCCCGTGAAGTCGCAGACCGTGTCCTGTTTTTGGACCATGGTGTATTAGTCGAAGAAGGCCAACCGGTAGAGTTCTTTAGCAACCCTAGAACTGAACGGGCCAAAGATTTTCTGGACAAGGTATTATAACAGGCTTCCTTTAGAGGCCTGTTATTTTCTTTTTTCAACCTGCTAACATTCGGATTTGTTCATTTGATGCTCAAATGTAGAAAGCTTACTGCCCTTCTGACCATGTTATAATCAAACTTGGCAAACATGCAGAAATCAGAGGTGGAAATTGTGTTTAGAAAAATCATTATTTTAACAGGAGTCGTATTTTTCATGTCGCTGATCGTCTTTACAGCCGTCATGTTCCTAAAAAATGAAGTTGAACTTTATTCGGAAAACAATGTATTAGTAACGGTTGAAAAACCGACTTTTATTACACTTAGCGAACCTGAAGTTAGTGACAACGGTTCAGATCTTACACAAGTCTACCAGATGACTTTGCTCGGGTTAAATGTTGGTACGTATACACTTGTCGACCGATCGCTTGCAAATGGAACATCCCTTATTTTTGAAGAAATCAAAAATACGAGTTGGATCCCCTATACGTTTTCAATGAACCTCAACAATCTAGAAGACGCCGACTTTAAGTCCTGGAATCCGGAATCGACTGTCAGGCTCGATAAAGCAGTATACGGTCCAGATCCTACCACCAATCCTTATGGGGTCTTTACAACTCCAAACAGCGAAATTCTTATCGGCAATGTCTACATATCCCGTAGTCTGCAGCTCGGCAATGGCGAATGGGTCCGGGAACTGCGCCATGAGATTTCGGAGTTCACTACCGAACAAGGAGTGCTTTCAAAAAACTTGTGGCTGCCTCCCAAACATACGAGCCAGACATGGCTGATGGCTGCTCAGGAACCGTTATTTGCAACTGATGAAGCAGAAGACGAATGGATCTCCTTTTCTCTTGAGAATCGGTTGTCCCAGTTAAACTGGCTAACGCCTGGAGGACCCTATGTTAAACTTGAATTGACCGACGATCCCCGAACTGAACTTGCATATGGTTATATTGATAGACGGACAGCTGATCTCACTTCCCTTGAATGGAATGAAGATTCGCCTTCCCTGTTCTTTGAATCCATGGCTTTAAATGCAGAAATCAATCAGCAGTAATCTTGAACCCCCGTTGAAGCATCGTCTTCGTCTTCAACGGGGGTTCAGCATTAGAACAAGTACTATTTTTCTTCCACAAAAATCGTTTTGGTTTCAAGCAGCTTTCCTTTATATTTAACAGAATAGTCTGTATAATTAGAATGAGATAGGATTCTCGCCTCTATTGCCATATGGCTGCTGAATATACAATGAGGAGGTTGGTCATAATGGAACGCAAAGTACTCGATCCACGAGAAGCTGAACTTCGTTTAGATGACGATTTCAATGCGGCTCTGAATATGATTGGCGAAGGTGCACCAGATTATGCAGCCTATGAAGAAGACGAGATGCCAAAAGAACGCCAGCTCGAAGAAGAGAAAGCAAAAGATCTTCACTAGCGCGCAATCAACTGTCGCTTTCTTAACTACAGAGGCGATTTTCATGAGAAAAACCCCCATTCTCAGAATGGGGGTTTGTTTAGTCCATCATTTCTGCAACATAGTCGTACGAACGCAGGCGATCTTCCTGATGAAAGATTGGTGAGTTGATAATGACTTCGTTAGCACGTGTTTTTTGAATAAAGTTTTTCAATTTTTGTTTGACAACATCCGGTGTACCGACAATCATTGATTCGGAATCCAATTTCTCACGGAAAATGGCGATTTCGCGATCCGTCCAAACTTCTTCCAAATTGTCGATGGGTGCTTTAAACGTCGTCGGTTCCCCTCTCATCAACGAGAACATCTGCTGCTGTGAAGAAGTTGCCAGCCATTCAGCGCGTTCTTGTGTATCCGCAGCAATGACGTTGACACCCAGCATGGCATAAGGTGATTTCAAAGCCAGAGAAGGTTTGAAATTCTGATGGTACAGTTGCAGCGCCTGCATCATATAGTCTGGAGCAAAATGGCTGGCGAATGAAAACGGCAAACCTTTGAGTGCCGCCAGCTGCGCACTGAACCCACTCGATCCTAATAACCAAAGTGGAATTTTCAAATTAGTACCGGGATAAGCCCGTACACGCCCAACCGGACTTTCCGAAAAGTAGTTTTCCAGCTCAGCCACCTGCTGGGGGAAATCGTCTCCACTGCTCTGCAAAGTTCGGCGCAATGCATAAGCGGTTGCCTGATCGCTTCCTGGTGCACGCCCCAACCCTAGATCAATGCGTCCTGGATAGATTGTTTCCAGCGTACCGAACTGCTCGGCAATAACAAGCGGTGCATGGTTCGGCAGCATGATGCCCCCTGAACCCACACGGATAGATTCCGTGGCACCCGCAATATGTCCAATAAGAACAGATGTCGCAGAACTGCCAATGCCTGGCATATTATGATGTTCAGCCAGCCAGTAGCGATTAAATCCTAACTTTTCAACATGCTGTGCCAATTCCACACTATTTCTAAATGCTTGCGCTGTTTCTGCCCCTTCGTTGATCGGTGCCAAATCAAGAACAGCCAACGGTATATTTTCAAACTTTTTAATTTCCATATTTACTTCCACTCCTATCCATTCCATTGTAGCGATGTTTATTAAAAACGTCCTTTTTCCTGCTCATGATAGAAAAGCGGAAGCGCCCGTGTAGGTCCGACGGGCATAAGACAAACCGGCGAAGCGGCACTCTTTGCCGCACAGCTGGGTTGGCTTATGACCCTAGGACCTGGGCGCTGGAGTCTGGACAATTAGAAAAGCGGAAGCGCCCGTGTAGGTCCGACGGGCATAAGACAAACCAGCGAAGTGGCGTTCTCTGCCGCACAGCTGGGTTGGCTTATGCCCCTAGGACCTGGGCGCTGGAGTCTGGACAACAAAAGCGCAAGCAAGGGTAAAGCTATAGCATCCTCTCACTCTTCTCATAAACACAAAAAGCCGAAGCAATTTGCTTCGGCTCTTTCCACACAACCTATAAAAGTAGCTTCCGTGAAGCCAGGACTGTCTGCAGCGAACTTGCAAAATACAGATCCAAGCCTGTTTTCAAATGATGAAGCTGCTGCGCATGCTGCGGTTTCATTCCAGTAATGATTCCTTGAATGCCCATAACCTGGAATGTCTGCATCAATGATTTTAAGTAATCGACACCCTCTTGTTCGAGTCTCTCCATCGCAGTAAGATCCATAATGACGGTTTCCGCACCGGTCTCATAAATCTGATTCAAAATATGGAAAC
Organism: Planococcus sp. (in: firmicutes); assembly: GCA_030147225.1. GTDB lineage: Bacteria > Bacillota > Bacilli > Bacillales_A > Planococcaceae > Planococcus. The sequence goes on from JASLAI010000343.1 coordinate 3,322, forward strand.
GGATGACTTCAATCTTGCGGGGATCCAAATCTCCGAACAGCGGAATCAGCACATGCTTCTTTCCAAGGTCTATACAAGGAGCGGATAATTTCCGAACCTGTTCAAGCAGTTCTTCGGTCTTTTCTTTTTCAAGAAGCAGGTCATAATTGGTTTCCTGAAGACGCGTTCGAAGGCTCAGCAATTGGCTGGTTATTTCCTGAAGACGATTGTCCTTCGGCACCAACACGATGTTTAAGCTGAATTCGCTGTCCCATTTCCGATAAACATCTCCAAGGAACAACTCATTAGAAATTGAAATGAAATTCAATTCGAGCGGTTCGGCAGATTGATGGCTCGAGAGAAATGTACGCGCTTTTTCCCGGCTTCCATCGTCAAGGAGATCGAGGAAAGAGGAACGGTCGCCCACTAACTTTTTCGCTTCTTCCGAACGCTCCACAATTGCCAGCTTGTTATTCAGCTTAAAAGCCGGAAGCGGCCATTCATCCAAATGAGATACTGAAGTCATTGTCGGGTTCCTTTCCAGAATGGATCCATTCTTTTAGTTGATCCAATTCTTTTACGATCATAATGCCTTCAGATTCAGAAGCAGGCCAATTTGCCATGGCAACCGCACGTCCCCCCAAAATAACAGCGGGCTTAAAATCAAGGTCGATGAAAGACTGTGCGTATTTCTTCAAAACAGGCAAACGATAAGCTAATGCAGCCGACAGGGCGATGACATCCGGCTTCCAGCGGTTCGCAGAATCGATTGCAGCATCCAGCGGTAAATTGGGACCCAAGTACTGAACTTCCCAGCCATTTTCTTTAAATAAAGAGGCGACCATCTTTAAGCCAATATAATGATCTTCCCCTTCCGGCCCCAAAACCATTACTTTCTTTTTAGATGAATTTTGAACTGGCCGGCGAACATCTGTCACCGATACAACAAAATCACAGATAGCCGTCGCTAAATGTTCATCAGCCACTGTTATCATGTTTTTTTCCCAGAGCTCCCCGATTCGGTACATCGCTGGAGTCAATATCAATTGATAGAGTTCATTTTTCGAATGATTTTCCAAATACGTCTGTACCAGTTTCAAGGCTTGCTTTTCATCGCCAGCCAAAAATAAATCGGACAACTCTTGTGATAGTTTATTCATGTCACCCTCCTTAACCTCATGAAAGACCCAACACCGCAATGGCGCTTGTTAAACACCCCATCATAAATGCTTCTTCATCCTTCTCTATAGTTCCCGGAAGAATCTTTTGTAAGTGTTCAAAATTATCAATAATCAAGGCCGTTTCAACATTACGGCTTGTCAGGACAGTTTCCAGCCAAATCGCGTAATCGATAAATACCTTTTCGTCATTAAGCGAAAAAGCAGTTTCTAGATGATCCAAGTGATGATGATTATCTTTTTCTGTATGCATAAAGCCTCGTTCTCCAAAACGATCCCATAGGGTTGGATACGCTGCATAAATACTTTTGGCGGTTTCAGAAGCGACTTTATTTTTGACATCTATCCTCATTCAGCCACCACTTCATATTGACGGACAGTTGGAATGATTTTTGCCAACTCCTGGTCCGGATAGTTTTTTTCCATATCGTGAATTTCCTTGAACTCCTGACTCTTTACCCAAGCCATATAAGCCGCTTTCGTATGCCATTCCATATGGACAGTTAATTCGTTTTTCTTTTTCGTGTTTTGGATAAGCCTGAATAAATGAAAGCCTTCAGCTAAATCCACACGCCGTGAACGTTTTTGATAAATACCGATGACTTCCTCGGTTTTTTCAGGTGGAACAACCACCGTAGAGGTGACAATATACATTCGCTTTCCCCTTTACAGACAAATTTCATTCAATGATTATAGCACTTCGGCAGACGAATTAAAAGAAAAGCGCGGTACAGTGGCCCTTTCAGGAAAGAACTTCCAACTTCTGATAGCACCGTTGCCTATTATCTCTTTATTTCAATTATTTAATTTTCATCCTTGCTTTCCTTCGTCAAATGATTTAAGATTAAAAACATCGAAACAGACACAAGATAAATTTAATAAGAGATTTCTTATCTAGAGAGACGGAGGGATTTGGCCCTGTGAAGTCTCAGCAACCAGTCTGATGAAGACACGGTGCTAATTCCAATAGGCTGCGCCTAAAAGATGAGAAGAATGCATTTCTAGTCAGGGGCTTTCTTCTTTTTGAAGAAAGCCCCTGTTTTATTGTTGAGAGGATGAGTGAAATGACAAAACACAGTTTGGAAACT
>JASLAI010000374.1 GCA_030147225.1 Planococcus sp. (in: firmicutes)
TATCGGCGGTAAACTGCTGACTGTTCTTTCTTTGGATGGCAAACTGACCATCAGCCGGATTGAACAGCAACTGCATCACATCGGCAACCAGCAGCGAAGCCAGCCAAAAGCTGTCTCCATTTCGCAATGCACAGAGCTCGGAACTGTTTATACAATTGAAGAAATTAAAGCGATCACTCGTTTTGCCCATGACAACGGATTATATGTACATATGGACGGCGCGAGACTGAGCAACGCAGCCGCACATCTCGGTTGCAGTTTTGCAGAAATGACCGTGGATGCCGGCATCGACATGCTGGCGTTCGGCGGAACCAAGAATGGCTTGATGATGGGTGAAGCGGTTGTATGTTTCAATCAGGAATTGGCGTCTGAGATCAAATTCATCCGAAAACAGGGGATGCAGCTGGGTTCTAAAATGCGCTTTATCGCTGCTCAATTCGACCGGTTATTAACAGATAACCTGTGGCTGGATAATGCCGGCCACGCCAACCAAATGGCACAGCTGCTTGCAGAAGGGTTGATGAAATTCCCGAACATTTCACTTTCTCAGCCAGTCGAGTCAAACGCGGTCTTCGTGTCATTGCCAAAATCGAATATCGAACAACTTCAAAAAACTCATTCATTTGCAGTATGGAACGAAGAAAAAAACGAAATTCGGCTCGTCACTTCTTTCGATACGGCAAAAGAAGACATCGAGAGCTTTCTTGCAGATGTTAAGAAAAGCTTTATGTAAATAGATAACCCCCAACAGTTTCAGTTCTGTTGGGGGTTATCTTTTGGAATTGTGTGGGTGCCAGGCACCCACACAATTTACCTGAAAAAGTTAGTTAATAAGTAAGAAGAGGAAGGCTTCCTTGCACCTTTTCAGTATGAGATATGTCGCAGTTCGCGCAGATCGCGTTTAATCTTTTTAGACGTGGGAAAAAAGGTAACATGTAAAAATAATATTGTAAAATATTACCTAAATAGAATGGAGGAGTTTTATGCTGGAGATTCATCCTCTCCTATTGATTGTTATTATTTTCAGTATTAGTCTCAGCTTTGTTACGCTGTCGACAATCCGAATGATTCTGACTTTGAAAGGTTACCAATATTCAGCTGCAGCGTTGTCGATCTTGGAAGTGATCATTAATATCCTCGGCCTCGGGCTGGTGCTGGACAATATTGCGAACGGGCAGAATTTATTGGCTTATGCGCTTGGTTTTGCAGCAGGAATTGTCGTCGGTTCCAAGATTGAAGACAAGCTGAGTCTCGGGTATATTACGGCAAGTGTTATTTCTCAGGACAGCAGCGGCAGACTTGCTGTGCAATTGCGCGAGAAGGGCTATGGCGTGACGGATTGGGAGACAAACGGGTTTGAAGGAAAACGCAGCTCGCTGCAGATCCTTATGCCGAAAAAGCAGGAAGTGAACCTGTACCGGACGGTCAAAGAACTGGATCCGCATGCATTTATCGTGGCATACGACGCTAAAACGATTTACGGCGGGTTCTGGATCCGCGCGATCAAAAAACGGAATATCGTCACGTGAATTGTGTGGGAATTGTGCGGGTGCCAGGCACCGGCTCAATTAAAAAATTATTTCAGTATTTAGCTATCTTAAATTTTTGCAAGGAAATTCCCTGATTTCTGTTTAAAACGGTTCTGGCTAGGGAAATATTTCATATCTTGAAATAACATAGGGGGAAAGCAGTTGGAACGTTTTTTACAGGGGATTGCTGATTTTTCAGCATGGTTATGGGGAATTCCGCTCATCGCTATGCTGTTGATATCAGGTCTTTATATGACAGTGAAACTTGGATTTTTTCAATTCCGTTATTTTGGTTATATCGTCGGACAAACTTTCGGCAGCGTATTTAAAAAGCCGAAAGGGGAAGGGACGGTTACTCCTTTTCAGGCGTTGACGTCTGCTCTTTCTTCCACCATCGGAGCCGCCAATATTGTTGGTGTACCAGCAGCGATTATGTTCGGTGGACCGGGGGCTATTTTTTGGATGTGGGTCATTGCGCTGATTGGCATGGCGCTCAAATTTGCTGAAAGTGTACTCGCTGTCGAGTACCGGGAGAAAAACAGCAATGGAGAGTTTGTCGGTGGACCCATGTATTACATGACGAAAGGCTTGAACATGAAGTGGCTAGGGATTTGGTTTTCGTTCGCATTGATGATTGAATTAGTCCCAAGCATCATGGTTCAAGGGAATTCCATCGCAAGTACAGTAGAATCGACATTCAATATTCCTTCATTATGGACGGGAATTGCGACAGCCGTTCTTGTATCCATCGTTGTATTCGGTGGCATCAAGCGAATCGGCAAAGTAACTGAAATTCTCGTTCCGTTTATGGCATTGGTTTATGTCGGGGGCGCTTTGGTGATTCTATTGATGAATATCAGCGCAGTCCCGGAATTCTTTATGCTGATTTTTAACAATGCATTTTCTCCTGCCCCTGTTATGGGCGGTTTTGCCGGTGCAGCCATTGTGGAAGTTATTCGGTGGGGATTTGCCCGTGGCCTTTATTCAAACGAATCTGGACTTGGTACGGCACCGATTGCGCATGCAGCTGCCATGACGGATCATCCAGTCCGCCAAGGGTTCTGGGCAGTCATTGGGGTGGTTGTCGATACGTTGATTGTCTGTACGGCAACGGCTTTTGTCATTTTGTCTTCTGGTGTTTGGACGGGAGAAGGGGCAATGGAGAATTCTTCTGCGCTGACGAGTCTTGCATTTGAATCTTATTTCGGCCAATTTGGTGCTATTCTCGTTACCATCTCATTGATTTTCTTTGTTCTCTCCACGATACTAGTCGTTATTTTCTACGGCGCCAAGCAGGCTGAGTTCCTGTTCGGCATGAAAGCTTCGTATGGCATGCAAGTGGTTTATATCCTTGCCGTCGTTTTAGGGGCGGTTGGTGCAGCAGAAGTGATCTGGGGATTCCTCGACAT
>JASLAI010000368.1 GCA_030147225.1 Planococcus sp. (in: firmicutes)
AATCAGAAAGCGCCATCTGTAAACGCGGATGCAGAGATCGAGCTGAATTTTGAAAAGGAGCCGAAATCTTACAAGGTTCAAATTTGGGACGAAACAGGTGCTGCGAAAGGATCTTATCCTAAAATCGTGTTAAATGAGTCGAATGGAAAGAGCATCTATCAAGTACTCGCGCATTGGGAGCAAGGGACGGTTAGCTATGTTTTTTCTCTGACTAATCTATGAAGAGTAGACTCAGTCTTTCGGTTATAATAATGTTGTTGAATAGATCTATCCTGTGAAAACGAATAGTAGTAAAAACAGCGCTCTGTGTTTCTGGAGATATGGTAAAATATAGATATCAATATGATACTATGGAAGAAAAGTGGATGAGGATATTTTCTAACGGCTAAAGGCAGCTTTTATACGGTCGAAAAACCGGCAATCACTAAATTCAACGGGCGTAAGAGCGGACAGGGTTTTTGCGAAAGACGTCCTGTATATAGATAGCGAAAAGCGATGCAGAAAAAGGGGATGATGGTATGTTGGGTGAGAAAGATGAAGACGTATTTGCAAAGAAACCGGTAGAAAAACGCAGGCTGGGTGAACCAACAGGTGCGTTCAAAGGGGCAGCCTGGGGTGCTTTGCTGATTGGCGTGACCTCGTATTTAATCGGTTTGTACAATGCCACAATGGAGCTGAACGAAAAAGGCTATTATATTACTTTATTGATCCTTGGGCTTTACGCCGCCGTATCGCTTCAAAAGGCAGTCAGAGACCGAGACGAAGGCATCCGAGTGACGAACCTGTATTTTGGCATCAGCTGGTTTGCGCTGATTGCGGCGCTGGCGCTTATGGCAATCGGCCTGTTCAACGCCGGAAGCATTACCTTGAGCGAGAAAGGCTTTTACGGCATCTCGTTCGTCTTGAGTCTGTTCGCGGTAGTCACCGTACAGAAGAACGTACGGGATACAGAAGAAGCGAACCAGGACAACTGAATCGTAAAAAAACGCCTAACTGGTTAACCGGTTAGGCGTTTAATTATTCTTTTTAGTTAAAAGGTATTTTTCTCATTAACGGCTTTCAGCTTGGCTGTACAAGCACAAGCACAAGCAAGTGAAGTGCCCCGGAAGGTCCATGCTACATGGCTATGGAATCCTTGGATGTTCATAAACGACGAAGCAAGTACGTTTGCTTTCTTAGAAAACAAACAAGTGAACAAAGTCTATGTCCAAATCGACCAAGATATTTCGAAAGCGGCCTACAGTAATTTCATCGGGAAAGCGAAAGCTAAAGCTAAAGGAATCGACGTGACCAATGAAGGCAGCAGCATCACTTTTGCGGGAAAAGGCGAAGCCTTTATGAATCAGGAACTTGCGAAAGTTGCTGTCCATTACGCCGCCAATCCTGCTTATAAAGGAAACGCTGTTCACCATGTCGGCAGCTGGTTGACATTGCGGTCATGAAGATCCGAGCCACTTTGATGCAAGTCCTCAAAGTGGCTTTTTTTGTTGATAAGCTTTTCTTCTCAAGCTTCTAAAGAGCAGTTAACTGTAAAATAGTGCTAATTAAACTCGGGTGAGATGCCCCAACAAGACAACTTACTATAATATAATTAACATTTAATAGTAGATTGTAATGTACAACGTCCTATAATATGTTTATATAGTATAATGAAAACTATTCAGACATTTTTTAAAGAGGGTGAATTGAGATGGCTTCGACAAATTACAAAGCAATGCTTGCGAATAGAATGGAACAGGACTTTTCCAAATGGCGTACACAACAACACGTTCAAGAGCGGGAAGTATACCGGTTTTTACATACGATGAAAGGCACCGCAGGAACAATCGGGCTAATGGAGCTGTCGGAGTTTTGCGGAAAGCAATTGGAATTTTTCGCGGAAGACAGTACTGCGGTGCTGCCAATTGAGTCATTAAACGCTCTTATAGAAACATTTACGGCCTTTTTCACTTCAGAAGAACCTGTTTTACCAGCAGCACCCTCTGCAGGAAAAAATTCTGCCAAGGAATCGTTTGTCTTGGTCATTGATGCGGATGCAAAGTTTGCGGCTTCGATAAAAGAATCGTTAGAAGAACAAGGCATTTCTGTAGTTATCGCTCTCGATGGCAAAAAAGGAATGGAATTCTTCTACACGCTTCAACCACAGATGGTCATTTTGGATTGCAACCTACCCGATGTCGACGGTTTTGAACTCGTAATCCAAATTCATGAAGCGGCCAAAAATCGCTTTCTTCCCATTGCTGTGGCCAGTGCGAACGACAGTATTGAAAATCAAATCAAGGCCATGGAGCTTGGCGCTACTGATTTTCTTGCGAAGCCCTTGAATATGTCCTTTTTCGTACCTTATGTCAGCAATCGACTGCGATTCGAGGAAGAGGTTTCACAGGGGTCACTTTACGATGAACTGACAGGAGCCGGGAACAGAAAGTATTTCGACCATGTAATGCTGCAAATGATGGCTTTGGCAGAGAAGACCCGATCCGGTTTCACGCTTGTGCTGCTCGATTTAGATCATTTTAAAAAAGTGAATGATACTTATGGCCACCCTGCCGGGGATGAAGTTTTGCGGGTATTCAGCCAGCTTCTATTAAAAATGAAGCGGGAGTCGGATTATTTCTTCAGACGTGACGGAGAAGAGTTTGCACTGATTCTCCCGGATACAAAAGCACAAACTGCCTTCGCTTTGGTAGAGCGAATTCGTGCCGCCTTTGCGGAAACTGCTTTTTCCTTTGACTCCTCCGAACCGTTGCATGTAAACTTTTCCGCCGGCATTAGCGAATACCGGCGGAAAGAAGATGCGCTGGTCAGCATGGCTGATAGCGCTTTATATCAAGCGAAGAAAAATGGGCGCAGCCAAACAATCGTCTATGAACGAACTGAGGGCGATTTCAGACGCCGCCTCAATATTGTCATTGTGGACGACGATTCTCTTGTACGCAAGCTTGTTTCAAAGCATTTTTCGGGCTGGAATTCTAAAGAGTTTGATCTCCGCATAGAGGAATACGCCGACGGGGCCAGTTTTGTGGAATCGCAATGGTACAAGCCTGAGGAGAACTACATGATTCTGCTCGATGGGGTCATGCCAAAAATGGATGGCCTTGAAGTTCTGAATCATGTACGCAATCATTACCCTCATGAAAATATCGTCATTTCAATGCTGACCTCACGCAACAATGAATCTGACATTGTTCTGGCGTTGAAAAACGGGGCAGATGATTATATCGTCAAACCATTTTATGCCCAGGAAGTTTTAGCGCGCGTTCAGCGGCTGACGATGAGGATGTTCAAATGAGCCTTACTTTCTTCTGGATTCTAAGCGTCTCCTTGCTCTTTGCCCAGCTCGTCCTGTTACTGGGTTTGGCTTTGCGAAAACAGAAAATGTCGGCTAAAGAACAGGCTATCAATGAGCAATATGAGGCATTAACTGATATGTTCAGCTCTTATATGGTGGATCCTTCAGATGACCGATTCATCCAGGAAATTCGCAGCAGTCCGTATCAAACCGTGGTCCTTGAAC
>JASLAI010000051.1 GCA_030147225.1 Planococcus sp. (in: firmicutes)
CATTATGGATGCCGCCCAAGTTGATTACGAAACAGCACAGCGCTATTACAGCGAAGCGGACGGCCACGTAAAAACAGCAATTGTCATGAGCCTAATGAATTGTACAAAAGAACAAGCTGTCGAGAAACTGGAGACAGCCGGTGGATTTATCCGAAGAGCTTTATAACATTTGGGGGAGTGGAGGGGTAGTATGAAAAAAGAACAACAAATGGCGCATGACATTCTCGCGAAAATCGGGGGAAAAGAGAATATCAATCAAGTGGCGCATTGTATGACGCGTTTGCGTTTATCGATAAAAGATGACAGTAAGGTGGATCTAAACGAGCTGAAACGTGTGGATGGAGTGATGGGAGTAATTGAGGACGATACACTCCAAATCGTTGTAGGTCCAGGGACGGTTAATAAAGTCGCTGCTGAAATGAGCAATGAAACTGGATTGGCAATCGGTGAAATGGCAAATGTCGATGAAGACGACATGGATTTTACGGAAAAAGCCGCATTGAAAAAAGCTAAGTTGAAGGAAAAAAACAAGACACCGTTTAAGCTTTTCCTGCGCCGCGTTGGTAATATTTTTATTCCGCTGATTCCGGGACTAGTAGCCTCCGGAATTATCAATGGTGCCGCGAACTTCGCTAAAAATGCAGGAGTAGATGCCACTGAAACATGGATGCAGATTTTATTATTGCTAGGAAGCACTGTATTTGCTTATTTGGCCATACTGGTTGGTTGGAACACAGCTAAGGAATTTGGCGGGACACCGGTACTCGGTGCTATCGCAGGGGGAATTCTATTCAATCCATTATTAGCGGATATCGTCATTTACGGAGAACCGTTGGTCGTCGGCAGAGGCGGTTTATTCGGTGTAATATTTGCCGCATGGTTGATGACATTCGTTGAGAAGAACGTACGCAAAGTGATGCATAGCTCTGTCGATATTTTATTTACACCTCTCATTACACTACTAGTTGTTGGCTTCTTCTCACTTTATGCGGTTGTTCCAGTCGCCGGGCTTTTATCAGATGGGATTATGAGTGTGTTAACTTCGGTTCTTGATGTTGGTGGAGTATTAGCAGGAGGCGTTCTGGCAGGTTTCTTCTTGCCGCTTGTTATGCTCGGTCTGCATCATGGCTTGACGCCAATACACCTGGAGTTAATGAACACTGTTGGCGCGACAGCATTACTGCCGATTCTGGCGATGGCCGGAGCCGGACAGGTGGGTGCCACCATTGCAGTATATATAAAAACTAGAAACCAGCGTCTGAAAAACATTATTAAAGGGGCACTGCCTGTTGGATTCCTAGGTATCGGAGAACCGCTTCTTTACGGCGTGACCTTGCCGCTTGGCCGACCATTCATCACAGCTTGTATGGGAGCTGCATTTGGGGGCGCCTTCCAGGCAGTGATGCATACGGCAGCACTTGGAATTGGAGTATCAGGTATTTCATTGATTCCGCTTATTGCTGAAAGCAAGTATGTCTGGTATTTCGTTGGTTTGGTCGTTTCGTATATTTTCGGTTTTATCTTCACTTATCTATTTGGATTTAAAGAAGAGATGGCAGAAGGGATTTAAAAGAGAGGGAGAGAAATCTCCCTTTTTTCTTTTTTATAAATGCACGAGTTTAGTGAAAAGGAGTTGGCAGCATGCGTGGGATTTCAGTTTATTTGGGGGACGATTCGTTTCAGGAATTGGAACCTTATATTGATAAGATAAGCAAGCTCGGCTTTACATCGATTTTCACTTCGCTGCATATTCCGGAGGACAATCCGTTGCTTTACAAGGAACGGCTGCAGCAATTAGGTCGTTGGGCAACACAGTATGAGATGGAACTGATGGCCGACATTGCGCCGCAGTCATTAGCTCATCTCGGATTTGGCTGGGATAACGCAGAAGGTTTGCTGGACTGGGGACTGACAGGGCTGCGAATTGATTATGGAGTAGATAATAAAAAAATTGCGGCACTTTCCCGTCGGATGAAAATCGCATTGAATGCCAGCACTTTAACAAAAGAAGGGCTCGCTGATTTAGAAGCAGCAGGTTTGCAGAGAAATGCTGTAGAAATGTGGCATAATTTCTATCCGCGGCCGGAAACGGGTTTGGACCTTCTGGAATTTGCAAATACTAATCGATGGTTGAAAAATGAAGGATTGACCGTGATGGCTTTTATTCCGGGAGATGGAATTCTTCGCGGACCTTTGCATAAAGGATTGCCGACTCTGGAAGAACATCGGAACATGGTTCCATTTCAAGCCTATTTGCATTCGAAGGAGTACGGTGAAGTGGAAAAAATCCTTGTAGGCGACATCACACTCAGCGAGGATAGTCTGGAGCAATTCAGTTTGTTCGATCAAGGAGAAATCCGACTGCGGGCACAAACTTTCATGGAGTTTGAACCACTGGCTGTCCAAACCAATCGCTGGGACGCAGCGCGGGACTGCATCCGTTCAATGGAATCACGCCAATACGGTTTGATCGGCACCCATTTACTCGAACCGAACAACACCATTGCAAGGAATACAGGCAGCATTACGGTAGACAACGAGCGTTATGGACGGTACCGGGGTGAATTGCAAATTACCAAACGAGACTTGCCTGCAGATGAAAAGGTCAATGTCATTGGCAAAGTCATTGATGAAGATCTGGCATTATTGCCATACATTAAAGGCGGTATGAAGTTTCGGATAGAGTGGCTTTGAATATAGAAAGAACAACTTTTGACAAGCTGTCCTTTCTTTATTTATTGAAATTAAATTTCATTATGTATGATACTTTATGATTAGTTAAATTTCACCTAAGTAAGTAATTTGAAATGGAGTTAAAAATAAAATATTCGGAATATATTGTAAA
>JASLAI010000077.1 GCA_030147225.1 Planococcus sp. (in: firmicutes)
ACTGAAACCAATTTTGTTAAATCGTTAATTTCCATTGCTTTTTTCGCCATTCCATTTCCTCCTCGGATCCAACTATTTCGTAATTCGTAATACTGCTCTTTAACTATAATAAAAAATGTCAGTTTTTTCAATCAATTTCTAATTAAGTGCTACTGTAAAAATAGTATTTCTTTCTTCTTTATGCACGAAAAGGCTCCGAGATAAATCTCGGAGCCTTTACTCAACGATTGAAAAATAACTTTACATTTCCAAATTAATAAATTACTTTTGCATTGCCTGGTCTTTTAACGACCGGCGTAAGATTTTGCCGGTTGTATTTTTCGGCAATTCTTCCAGCATCTCAATTTGTTTTGGAACTTTGTATTTTGCTAAATGCTCTGAACAATATGCCTTTAATTCCTCTTTAGAAACACTTTGATCTTTCAGCACTACATAGGCACTGACTTCCTCACCGAAATCCGGGTCTGGCAAACCGACAACTGCCGCTTCCAAAACTGCTGGATGGGCGAATAGTACTTCTTCGACTTCACGCGGATAAACATTGTACCCGCCTACAATGATCATGTCTTTTTTGCGGTCAACAATATAAAAATAGCCTTCTTCGTCGATGCGCGCCAAATCACCGGTATACAACCACCCGTCACGAATTGTTGCAGCAGTTTCTTCCGGCATCTTATAATATCCCTTCATGACATTCGGTCCACGAACAATCAGTTCACCGACTTCATTCGCAGCCACTTCTTCGCCCAATTCGTTGACGACTTTATTCTCGACATTGATGATCGATGTACCGATCGAACCTGCTTTCCGCTCCCGATCAATGGGATTGAAGCAAGTAACCGGTGAAGCCTCTGAAAGACCATAGCCTTCAGAAATTCGAACCTTAAATTTATCTTCGAAACTATGCAGCAAGGCTACCGGCATTGCCGAACCGCCGGAAACCGCCAAACGGACAGAAGCGAAATCAGCAGGATCCACATCCGGCAATTGGTTCATGAAGTTAAACATTGTCGGTACACCTGCAAAGACACTTGCTTTATGAGTCTTAATAGCATCAAATACCTCTGCCGGATTAAAGCGCGGCACCAGAATAATCGTAGCGCCTTGCAATAAAGGTGCGTTTACAACGACTGTCAGCGCGAACACATGAAATACCGGCAAAGTGGCAATGACCCGGTCATTTGCACCAATCTGCAGGTATTGCCCCACATCACGAGCATTTGAATATAGATTCTGATGTGTCAGCATTGCCCCTTTCGGTTTTCCGGTAGTGCCGGACGTATACAAAATAACAGCATTATCATTTGCTTCGACTTCAGCAAATTCAGTAAATGCAGTTGATTTACCAAGTAAGATTGTAAAGGAATAAACTTTGTCTTTTACTGCTTCAGGCAATTGTGCCATTTTCTCTAAAGTCGATGAATCTGTTTCACATATAACGTATGACTTTATTGCAGGCAGTGCATGGTGAGCTTTTTCAATCAACGGCAGTAAAGCGTCAAGTGCTACCAATACTTTGGCGTCACTGTTGTTGACTATGTAAGCGATTTCATCTGGTGTGTAGATTGGATTAATTGGAACTGCAATGGCCCCTAAACGCATTGTGGCATATAAAGAAATCAAAAAATGTGGTGTGTTGCTCAAAAGAAATGCGACATGGTCCCCTTTTTCCACGCCTAACTCTTTTAAAGATCCAGCAAAAGCAGCAACCGACTGATCGAATTCCAAATAGCTTGTATCTTTCCCCATAAAGCTATATGCGACTCTAGAAGAATCCTGCTCAGCAATTTGATGAACACGTGTCATTAAATTCATTTCCATCCCTCTTTCGTGTTGAATGAATACTCATTCATATTTATTGCTGTTTTCATTATAAAATAAATCTTCAGACAATACAACAGACACCGTAAAATTACGGTGCCTGAAGATGGGCGACATAGCGCCAGCGTATTAAGAAAAAATAGAGAATTTGTGCAACCGTAAAGCCGCCCAGCACAATGGCCATTTCGATAAGAATCGAAAGCTCAGCAAATTCCTCCCAAACTACTTGAAGCGATATAAAAGCAAATGCACTGTGCAGCAACGCAAGGGCCCAAGGCAAAAAGAATTGAGGAATTAGTTGGCGATTGACGATTTTCCCCAATTCCTTGTCTGTCATACCTAGGCGGATCAGCAGTTTATACTGTTTCCGATCCCGTTCAAGTCCGGTATACAATTTAAAATAGATGAAACTTCCGGCTGCCAAAAGAAAGACTGCTGCTACCATGACCCCAATAAACAACAGCAATGCAAACGAAGATTTAAACCAGCGGTAGTCATCACCGGGGTTTTCAAAAAAGAAATTTACTCCGCTGAAGTCTGCATTTTCTACTGCATTATCTACTGTTTCAGTTAATTGCCTGCCAATGTTGACCGTTTCTGTCCAATTTACTATATCAAACGCATAATAAGAAAAATCTGATCTTCCTTGTTCATATCCCAGAAGAGGTTCATCAATCGCTTCATAATCAGCGTCGCTCACCACAATCGTGTTAACGTTTAAGGTGTGGGTGGGAAATACCACATGTGGATAAGTAGCGCGAATTGACAGAGAGACGCCGCTTTCGAACAATACAGTTTCGACGCTGGTGCGTTCCAGTGTCCTTAAAGAATCCAGCGTAAATGGTACAAACAGCCCTTCGCCTTCCTGCAATTGCGCTGGTTCAAAATCAAGCGCCCCTACTAAACGGTTAAATTCGGAAAGCGATAAAATATCGACATCGTTGCCAGTAGCTCCTGAAGTTTGGCGTTTGACCTTCAGCTTTACCAAATCATAAGATAATTGTTCGTTTTCCAGTTGGCTGGTCAGCCGTTCAACGTGCTCCGCTTCCTGTTCATTTCCATCGAATGAAATATAAACCAGCCCTAGAGGATTGGATTCACGGAAATCTCCTGTGTAGGACATGAAAGAAGCCAAAGTTCCTACTGTCAAAAAGGCCACAGTTGAAACGATCGTGACAATGAAAAACATTTGTGCACTGTCTTTCAGTTTGACCGAAGCTTCAGCTAATGACACCAGCCGCGTCTTTTCCCAATAGACATTCTTTTTGCGTTTATACAGCCGCAACAAAGTATGCAGCGTATGGGTAAAAAATAAATAGGTTCCGAAAGTGGCAAGTGGTGGAACGATGAAAATCATTTGATAGACAGTCTGGTCTGACACATTTGCGGCAAAAGCGTAGGCCGTTACCAGAAAGACGATGCCCATAATAGACAGCATGGTCGAAGATTTTGTTTCTTCTTCCACTTTCCAAAAGCCCTGCAGCAAATCGACAATCCTTTTTGTTCGGATAAAACCGACACTGACGAAAGAAATAATAACGAACAGGCTAGCAAATGCGGCAATCGTCAATAGGAACGGTTCCCAGGACACATAGAGCGGCAAGTTATCCAACTCCATGATTTCCCGTCCGATCATAAAAAAGAATTTAGAAAAAGCAAAACCGAATATAATGCCGGTCACAGTCGATACGGTACCGATAATCAGCATTTCAAAAAAAATCAGTTTATTCAATTGCTTTTTCGTCATCCCTAAGTGCATCAGGACACCAAATTCCTTAGAACGAGCCTGCAGAAAAGCGCTCATTGAATAAAACAGGAAAAACAGCGTAAAAATATACAACACTACTTCTGCAATCAGCATGCCGCGGATAGCGAGCAACCGTAGCCCTTCCTCTTCAAACGCCGGATGAAAAATGAACATGGAGTAGACAAAAAATACCATGACTGAAAATACACTGGCTAAAAAGAAAGCCGCATAGTTTCTTCGGTTGCGGAAAACGTTATGGTAAGCGAGTTGCCGAAAGGTCATTCACGGATCCCCCCAGCAGCGAAAGCACATTTAGGATCCGCTGATAAAATGTCTGACGCCGTTCATCCCCATAAATTTCATTGAAAAACTCACCATCTTTGATAAAGAGGACACGGTCACAATAACTTGCAGCTATCGGATCATGTGTCACCATTATGATAGTCGTATCACTTTCATTAACAACATTAGATAAAATTTCAAGGACGTCGCGTGAAGATTTGGAATCCAAATTTCCGGTCGGTTCGTCAGCAAGAATAAGTGCCGGCTGGTGGATCAGGGCACGGCCAATCGCAGTCCGCTGAGCTTCCCCGCCGGAAATTTCATTCGGTTTTTTATGAAGGATCGATGTCAGCCCCAGACGTTTTGCAATAGCGAGCACTCGTCTCGCCATTTCATCGACAGGTGCATAATCCAGTGTCAAAGGCAATACCAAGTTTTCTTCAACGGTCAGCATCTGAAGTAAATTAAAATCCTGGAAAACAAACCCCAATTCCCTTCTGCGAAACAAGGCAAGTTCATTTTTGTCCAATAAATGCGGATTGGTGCCATCAATCAAAATTTCTCCGGAAGTCAGCGAATCAATGGTTGATATTAAGTTCAGCAATGTCGTTTTTCCGCTGCCGGATGGACCCATCACGGCGAGAAATTCACCTTTTTCCACTGTAAAGCTCAGCTGGTTGACCGCTCGGTGAGTCACTTTGCCCTCGTATACTTTTGTCACTTCGTCGATTTTCACTACTGTCATCATTTTCCTCCTGTGTTGCAAACTCTTGGTTGAAGAACAGTACAGAGACGGTTGTCCCTTCTCCTTGAACTGAAGAAATCGACAGTTCGTGGCCCAGTTTCCGGCACACTTCTTTGGCTAGAAATAACCCCATTCCTGTAGATTCCCCAATCTTCCGTCCATTTTCTCCAGTGAAAAACGGTTTGGTCACACGCGGCAGATCAGATGAGGGAATTCCGATGCCTTCATCCCGAATCGTAAGAAGCGTGTTGCCATTTACACATTCCGTCGCAATCAGCACCTTTTTGTTCGGTTCGAATGTATACTTGACCGCATTCGTCAGAAATTGTCCAATGATAAACTTCATCCATTTTTGATCAGTCGCCACTGTGTGCTCTTCCCCAATTGAAATTTCCGGATAGACACGCTTGGAAATAAATAACCGCTTATTCTCTGTGGCCACTTCGCTGACCAAAGACCTCAAATTGATCTGTTCAATCTGCATATCCTGTTCAAACGTATCCAATCGTGCATTCATCAATACCGTATCCAACCCGGCTTTCAGCCGGTCCATTTCTTCACGGACACTATTCTTATCCAATTCCTGTTCTTCCTGAAGCAGCATATGCATAACCGATAAAGGTGTTTTCATTTGGTGCACCCACTGATTCATAAACTGAAGATGACGGTTTTGGGAAGCATAAAGGGATTGCACTTCATGCTGATACAATCGATACAATTTCTGCATATAGATTTCGTTTTGAATCTGTTCAGGGGATTTCCCTTCACGCTGAAGCACATGTTCCATATTTTCCGGCGTCGATAATATCCGTTGATAGTACTGATAGCGTTTAGCGAAGCGGGCCGTTAAGAACGTCAGGACCAATACACTGCTGATCACAAATGAATAGATGGCTGTATCCACATTGCGAAAGCCGTCCAGCCAATACAGCAGCATAATGAATGCCACCAGCACGATTTGGAAGACGATGAAAGCCGCATGCTCTTTCAAAAATAAGCGCAGCATCAGGCTTCCTCCTCATGAAGCAGCAGGCGGTATCCTGCTCCTCTAACAGTTTCAATAACGGACTTGACACCGTAATCAGAAAGCTTTTTTCGAACCCTCGTCATATTAACATTGAGCGTGTTTTCATCCACAAATGCTTGATCATCCCACAGCTCCTCAAGCAGTTGTTCGCGCGATACCACTTTTGGGTAATTGGTTAGCAGAAGTTCCAGGATCGTGCACTCTTTTTTCTGCAGTGGAATAGCTTCTGCCTTTACATGCAACTCCATCCGCTCCATGAACAATACGATTCGCCCTGCTTTGATCGAACGCTCTTCCTGTTTTGGTGCATATTCGCCATAGGCTCTGCGCAAATGGCTTCTTATTTTTGCAAGGACGATTTCGTAATGGAAAGGTTTCGTAATAAAATCATCTCCGCCATTTTCCAGCGCGAAGACCTGGTCCATTTCCCCTGAACGAGCAGAAATAAATAATATTGGACAAGTGGTTTGCTGCCTAAGTTGGCGGCACCAATAATAACCATCATAAGAAGGTAAGTTGATATCAAGCAAAATCAAATGGGGATCAAAAGCTTCGAATTCTTCGATGATCTGATCAAAATCTTTTGCGGTTTCTACTTCGTAATGATATTTCCGTAAGGTTTCTGCCAATAACTCCGCAATTTTCAAATCATCTTCTACAATGAAGATCCGTTGAACAGCCACAATGATTCCCCCTTTCCTTTTTCTTTCCATTTTAACAAAAGAGCCTGCATAAATGCAGGCTCTAGAGAATTCTTAATAAATTAATTTTAAAAACTCTTCCGTTGTAATGCCGCCAAGAAGTTTCGGAACATCTATGCCTGCAATCGCCTCATCTAAAGAAGCACGCTCGTATTTCGAACCGATAATCGCCTGTTCGACTTCGGACACATCACCAACACCGAAAAAGTCTCCATAAATATGGGCATCTTGTACAATGCCTTTCTCTACCTGTAAACGAACATCTATGCCGCCAACAGGGAAACGATGAGAATGCTTAATGTTGAACTTAGGCGATTTGCCATAATTCCAATCCCAATTGCCGTAGCGTTCTTTCGACAACTCGTGAATGTTTTTCCAATCTTCATCTGTCAGTTCATAATAGCGGACATTTTCTTCACCTTCGAAAATGGAATGCAAGATTGCATTGCGGAATTCTGTAACAGTCATCGGCTCTTTTAAGAATTCAGAAATATTGGCTACACGGCTGCGAATAGACTTGATGCCTTTCGACTCGATTTTCTCTTTGCTGACCTTCAGTGCTGATACTACTTCATCCATTTCTGTATCGAACAATAAGGTGCCATGGCTGAACATGCGTCCTCTTGTTGCAAATTGCGCATTGCCCGATATTTTTCGGCCTTCCGCCATCAAATCATTGCGCCCTGAGAGTTCTGCATTGACACCCAAGCTCTGAAGTGCTTTTACTACAGGTTCAGTAAATTTACGGAAATTGCGGAAGCTATTGCCGTCATCCACTGTGATAAAGCTGTAATTCAAATTTCCAAGATCATGATAAACCGCTCCGCCTCCTGATAAGCGGCGTACTACATGAATGCCGTTGGAATCTACATAATCCGTATTGATTTCTTCAGAAGTGTTTTGGTTTTTGCCAATGATGATTGAAGGCTCATTAATATAAAACAAAAGGAATGGATCTTTCTCAACATCCATCGTTTTCAACAGATATTCTTCGATGGCCAAGTTGATGCGCGGGTCTGTAATGCCTTTATTATCTACGAAATACATAATCTCTCTCCTTTTGACTGCGTTCCTATTTCCAGTTTAACGGATTTTTCAAATAAATTCACGGTTTAGGGTTGACTAATCCTAACTGTTATAATACACTACTTTAAACACCAACAGTACTATAACAAAGGAGATGGAAGTTATGATTGAAAACGTAGTTGAATTTTTCAAGAACTTGCCCCCGAAACAGTGCGCATCTTGTGGAGAAAAAATGGAAGAGCAGCATGAATGTTATGGTACTAAGTGCGAATCCTGCGATAACTTATAAAATCAGTCAACACTTACTCACAAAAAACGAAGCAGCGGTTACCAGCGCTGCCTCGTTTTTTTATGTTTTATCAGGGTAACCAAGCTAAACAACGAATTAAAAAATCTAAAAACACCAATTTTCACCTAGAAAACTAAATCATAGATAGAATCAGTCGTCCTTACTTCTTCATTTCGCTGTACTATAACACTAGTAAAAGCGCGCACATCTCTCATAACTTGTTTGTAAATCTTATCTACTATTATTTAAACAACGGAGGCACCGCCTAAGCGGTGCCTCCGTTGCTCTATATCAATGGCCAGAATGGTCTTCCATCTTGTCCATGCCCTGTGAATCGTCGCTGTCATCCGGAACAATGGACTCTGGATCTGGGTTGCCGATCGTGATTTCCTGTTTCGGCATAACATGAAGGCTTCGGGCAGTAGTATGCGCCTGCATATAATACAGTCCCTCTTCTTCAAAGCTTGTTTCTGCTTCATA
>JASLAI010000101.1 GCA_030147225.1 Planococcus sp. (in: firmicutes)
CAATTCAATTTCATCCAGACCCGTCAGCAAGATATCCACTGATGGCAAAATTTCCAGATAAGCGGCTTTTGCTTGTTCGATGGTCCATAGCTTAAGGCGTATGTTCGGATCAAATGAAATCCGGATCTCCAGCTGCTCTGCAATTTCAAGCACGCGTTTGGTAATTGCCAAGTTTTTCGGATCGATGGCCAAGAATACGCCTGTTAAATGAACCATATCGATGCCTTCAAACATTTCTGCTGTTATGTCCGTTGGCTCCATCGTCAGAATCGGTGATTGGTATCGATAATAGAAAGTCTTACCCGATCCATCTTCCCGAATTTCCTTGAAATTCAATGAAGTCGGATAGCCTTCCACAAACTTAACGTCTGTCATATCAACGCCTTCTCCGCGTGCAAAATTGTAAATCACACGGCCGAATTCATCACCACCCAGACGGCTTGCCCATTTGCTATGCAGGCCAAGACGTGCACAGCCGATGGCAAAATTTAATTCTGCTCCTCCGACTTTTCGTGTAAACCCAGGTACGTAACGCAACGGACCCGTCTCTGAGGGATTAAATGTAATCAATGCATCGCCCAACGTAAAAACACCATACGCATCAGACAAATTAGTCACTCCTTTCCTTATTTAAAAAACTGTATCTATAATATGAAGGACCCATTCTTAGCTAATAGAAGCCTTTACTAAACCGGTTTAGTAAATTATAAATGACAGGGCTTTCAAAATCAACTCTATTCGGACAACTCCGATTCCATAAGCAATCTTCGTTAAGCAACACTTGCGATACTGCTACTAAATAAAAAAACGCTCAACTGGAGTTGAGCGTTTGGTGCAGAAAATTAATTGTCAGAGACTGTAACCATGCCATATGAAGTGACGAGGTGCCACATGTTTTGCGGAATATCCAAGGTCCCCACCATTTTCTGTGTGACGACAGAATGAATTTCCTGCTCTTTGCCTTGCTTCACTTTTTCAGTCCACTCAGGGTCAATTAACGCCTGACGTCCGATAACTACGATGTCCGCGCCTTCTGCCAAAGCCGTTAGCGCATCTTCCGGTGTTTTCACGCTGCCAACTGCCACAAAAGCCACCCGACCGTTGATTTGGTCTGCTAAGATGCGGACAATGCTGTCTCCTTGAGCTGCGCCTTTTGGTGTTTTCATAATTTCCATCAGCGATACGTGGATATAATGAATGCCGCGCTGAATCAATTCTTCTACCAATACTTTGGTTTCTTCTATTGTATAGCCGACCGTCGTTTCATTGTTTTCTTCTGGTGATAGGCGGTAACCGACGATAAATTGTTCGTCCGCGTATTTCGCCACAATGTCCTGAACTTTTTTCTGAACGGCCAGTGGAAACTTCAAGCGATTTTCCAGGCTGCCTCCCCATTGGTCTTGTCGCTGGTTCGTTACCGAAGATACGAATTGCTGAAGCAAGTACGTATTGGCACCGTGGATTTCCACGCCATCAAATCCTGCTTCAATAGCTCTTCTAGTTGTTTGTCCAAAGTCTTCGATAATCGCTTCAATTTCACTTTCAGTCAGTTCACGTGGTGTCGGCGTTCCTTCTGCACCTGGTACAGCACTTGGCGCAACCGTTTCATTTGCTTTGATCAACGCAGGCTGTCCTTGGCGTCCACCGTGCTGGATCTGCAAAATTGCTTTACTGCCTTTGGATTTCATTTCCTTTGCCATTTGCGTCAAACGCGGAAGTGCGCTGTCGTCAAACCCGATAAACTGGTTCGGGAATGCGATGCCATTTTCTGAAACCGCGATGCATGCCGAAATATATAAGCTGCCCAGACCGGCGCGGCGGTTGTAATACGTTAATTCCTCATCTGAAACAGTACCATCGTCATTTCCTGAATAAGTGGTCATCGGTGCAACACCTAGACGATCATTTAGGACAACGCCGTTTGGCAATGTGATTTCTTGAAACAACTCTTTATATCGTGGATTCATGGAACTTCCTCTTTTCTGCATTATGATCTCTTCCGAAAGGCTTCGGTATTTCAAAATAGCATATGGATTTTAAGGAATCAAGAATACACGCTCGCCTTCATATTCCGGTACATTATTTTTGACCGGCTCTATTTCGAATGGTAAGCTTTTCATCGAATTCGTAAATTAGGAGGAATTTTCCATGACAGCTCAAACATATAAAGAAATTCATTTGGTTAACCGCCCTGAAGGCCTGCCAACCAACGAAGATTTCAAATTTGTCGAAAAAGAAATGCCGGCACCTGGCGACAATGAAGTGTTATTGAAGACACTTTACCTTTCAGTAGATCCTTATATGCGTGGCCGCATGAGAGATGTAAAATCGTATATTGCACCATTCGAATTGAACAAAGTACTCGTCGGCGGCGTTCTTGCTGAAGTCGTAGAGTCGCATTCAGATTTATTGAAAAAAGGCGATATCGTCAACGGCAACCTCAGCTGGGCTGAGTACACAGTAGCGGATCCCCAGAAGCTTCAAAAAGTGGATCCATCTGAAGCACCGATTACTGCACGCCTTAGCGTCCTTGGTTTGACAGGGCTAACGGCTTACTTCGGATTGCTCGACATCGGCAAACCGCAAGCAGGCGAAACCGTTGTTGTTTCAGGCGCAGCCGGTGCAGTAGGTTCGATCGTCGGCCAGATTGCTAAGATTAAAGGCGCACGTGCAGTCGGCATCGCCGGTCCTGATCAAAAAGTTGATTACTTGAGTAATGAACTCGGTTTTGACGCAGCCGTCAACTACAAAAAAGACAGCTTCCAGGACGATTTGGTGAAAGCTCTTCCGGACGGCGTCGACGTTTACTTCGATAATGTCGGTGGAGACATTTCAGACGCGGTCATCAATGAATTGAACAACAATGCACGCATTTCATTATGCGGTTCGATTTCTTCCTATAATTCACCTGGCGAAGACGTCGGCCCACGCATGCAATGGAAATTCATCAAAACCAGCTCCATGATGAAAGGCTTCACGCTTGGCGATTACGCAAAAGATTTCCCGACAGGCGCTGCGGCACTTGCGCAATGGCTGCAAGAAGGCAAATTAAAATACGATGAAACGATTGTCGAAGGCTTTGAAAATACGCCGGAAGCATTCCTTGGCTTATTTAAAGGAACCAACCTCGGCAAGCAATTGGTGAAAGTCGCGGATCCAGAATTCGCAAAGCTGTAAAACAATGAAAAGCCGTCCTTTTGGGCGGCTTTTTTCCATTTAATTGGCGATACTGTCCATATCTAATGAAATACTGTCCAAATCGACTCAAATACTGTCCAAGTAGAATGAAATACTGTCCAAACCATAAAAAGAAGCCGCAAAGGGTTTGCGGCAATCTCCATGTAACTGGATATATTTTCTGTTTAAAGAGAAATACTCTTTATTGATGCTTAAATACTTTCTACTCAACACCAAATACTTTCCATACACCACAATATACTTTCCACTTCATCACAAATCCTTCATAAAACGCAGAACTCCTCGCGGCAAATAAAACAACATTTCCATTACCCCAATAAAAAACTCAAAGACGTCGTAAATCCACCAGCGATTTTTCTTATCTTTCGTTTTAACTTTCATCCGCCTTCTCCACCTCTGCTGTTTTTATGTTATGCGCAGCATCAGCAGAAATGGCTTCATTTTCCAGGCAGGTTCAGTGCTTCTGCCAATAAGCGCAGTTCGTTCATGCGGTTGTCCGCTCCGGAAATGTTCGGAATGATGGTGATTTCATTTGTATCATAGCGATCTGCAAGCTCTTCCATCTGCACTTTCACTTGTTCGGCAGTTCCGATCAGCATGCGCTGCCGATTTCTTTTCACTTTCTCTTGTTCACTCGCGCTAAAGCCTCGTTTTTTCGCGGTTTCGACAGACGGATAGTACGGAGGAGGCGAATCGGATTCAACAAACAAAAGCCATAAATCGAACGCAGTCGCCAGCTCCTCAGCTTTTTCCGCCGTTTCAGCGACGACCGCAAAAACCGCAATGATGACTTTTGGCTCCTTCAAAAGTTCGGATGGCTGGAATGCTGAACGATACGCATCGATCACTTCTACTGACTGCTGAGCCGGTTTGGCAAAATGGGCGTAAGCATAGCCCATGCCTTTCTCAGCAGCAAGACGGGCACTGCCTTGCCCCGTTCCCAACAGCCACAATTCTGGCGCTGTATCGATGATTGGCATGGCCTGCAGCGTCTGGAAGCGATGCTCACTACCTGTATCATCAGCAAAATATTTCTGCAGATCTGCCAATTGCTGCTCATAAGGCAACCGCTTCGTTTTGCTTTCATTTAATGCCTCGTTGACGATCCGGTAGCTTCGGGAACGGCCGATGCCAAGATCGATGCGGCCGGGATGCAGCGCTTCGAGCATACGGAAATTCTCCGCCACTTTGTATGGACTGTAATGCGGCATCATCACACCTCCGGAACCGATGCGGATCGTTTTTGTAGAAGTCGCCAAATGCATCATCAGCATTTCGGGCGTACTGCCGGCAACCGACTCGACCTGATGATGCTCAGCTACCCAAAAGCGTTTGAAACCGAGCTGTTCTGCCAGCTGAGCAAGTTCCGTCGTCTGCTTCAGCCCTTCCGCTGCCGTCGCGCCTTCGTCAATTGGTGAATAATCCAGGATGTTCAATGAAATCATCTGCCTTAACCCCTTTCACTAGTCTTTAAATCTTAGCATGCCAGTTGAACCCCTCTCTACTCCGGCGTCCTGATGGAAAACTCCGATCCAGCAAATCATAAATCCATTTTGTGACAAGCGCTGTGAAATAGCCAGTATTTCCGAAACACTTCAGTTCCTCTTTAGCAGGCATTCGACTACACTGTAAGTAATAATTGAAACGGTAACGCTTCCAATGCTTTTCCTGCTACCTTACGTATCTCAAGAAATCTTAGCTGCCCCTCGCCACGTATGAACAGATCGATAAGC
>JASLAI010000414.1 GCA_030147225.1 Planococcus sp. (in: firmicutes)
AGGTGCGAATACAGTTATCTTGACGGGAATTGAAGTCTATAAGCGTCTACTGTCTTATTGTCGTGAAGCTTTGCAAGATAATGGATTTCAGCCTTTAAATGGTTCTGAACGCTTATCGTTTATCGAGGCTTCTCCAGGAACTTATGCCGCTTATCGCCAGCTGGACGAACTATTTACTGAATTAAAGAAGACCATCGCCAGAAAACGAATTGAACTTAAACGTTTAAACGAATAGAACAAGAAAAAACCCCCGAATGCATACTCGGGGGTTTTCCTGATTTAGTTGTTATCTTCATTATCATTGCCGCCAGATTGATCGTTATCATCACTGTTGCCATTGTTTTCATTACTATTACCGTTATTACTATCGGCATTACCATTACCGTTGTTGCCATTATTATCATTGGCATTACCGTTGCCGTTGTTGTCATTATTATCGTTGGCATTACCATTATCGTTGTTGTCATTATTATCATTGGCATTACCATTACCGTTGCCGTTGTTATCATTATTGGCATTACTATTACCACTGCTGTTGACAGAAGGCGTTTCGCTTTCCTCTTCTTCAGTTGGATCTTCCGGTACGTCAATCGGATCTTCTTCTTCAGCTGGCTGTTCTTCGGCTGGTTGTTCTTCAGCTGGTTGTTCTTCGGCTGGCTGTTCTTCAGCTGGTTCTTCCTCAGTTGGTTGTTCTTCGGCCGGTTCTTCCTCGACCGGTTCTTCCTCAACTGGTTCTTCCTCAACTGGTTCTTCTTCAACCGGCTCTTCCTCGACTGGTTCTTCTTCAACCGGTTCTTCCGCTGGCTCTTCTTCCGGTTCTTCAGGAGCAGCAGCAATTTCCACTACTGTTGAAGCAGGATCGCTCCGCTGAGTGCTGTTTACCGCTACCACACGGAAAGTATAAGATTTACCTTCTTCAAGTCCATTAAAAGTGTAAGACTGGCTTGATGAAGTGTTGAGAACCGTTCGGGAGCCATCAACTTCGACGGATACTTCGAACGATACATCATCATCACCATAATTCCATGACAACTGTGCTGAATCACCTGTGACATTGGCACGCAGTCCACTTGGTGTAGCCAAATCTTCAACGACATAGCGCTGTGATACAGAATTTGGTTCAGTGCCGCGGGCAAATAGTTCAGAGCTTCTCAGGCTGTAAGGTGTAAAGGCACTAGCCAATTTTAATGGTTCAGAACCTACTTCAACTACTTGTTCAATTACAGAATCCGGCTGCTCAAAACGGGCAGTTTCAGGTGATGAAATCTGTGACATGACATTTTTGAATAAGCGCTGAGATAATAAGCGTTCGTCTGATGCTGTATCAATCGGTGTTCTTCGAGAAGGATAGCCGCTCCAAACGGATATGGAGTAATCCGATGTGTACCCAGCGAACCAAACATCCGGTGCAGAGCTGGAGTCCAATCCGTATTCTCTAAGATTTTCAACCGAATAGTTGGTTGTACCGGTTTTACCTGCCATATCAAGTCCGCTGATAGCGACTTCTTTGCCGGTAGATCCCGGAACGTTTACATCTACAACGTCTCTAAGCATATCGGTTACCATATAGGCAGTGCTGTCTTTCATTGCCTGTACAGGTTCTGGTTCAACAACTTGCTCAGTAGAACCGTCTCGGAAAACGATTTTCTTAATCGTGTGTGGTTTATTAAATTCACCTTGATTTCCTAAGGCAGCAAAAGCACCTGCCATTTCTACTGTTGAGAAATCAGCGGCTCCCAGGGCTGTAGATTCATAGATATTGTCCATATTCAGGCCAACATTACTCATGAATTCGCCAGCGTTTTCAGTGCCGACTTCCTGAAGGGTTTTAACTGCAGGAATATTACGTGAGCGATAAAGCGCTTCGCGCATAGTCATGGTTCCTAAAAATTCTCCATCAACATTGCGGATTTCCTGATCGTTGTCTTTATAGGAATAGGGTTCATCGACAATCGTCTGTCCAGTGGACCAACCTAAATATTCGATGGCTGGACCATAATCAAGCAATGGTTTGATGGTGGATCCTACAGGACGGTCTTTTGCAATTGCATAATTATGGCGCACATCACCCGTGTATTCACGTGCGGCACCTACTGCACTGATGCCGCCTGTTTTAGTGTTTACAACAGTCATGGCAGATTGTACCTTATCGTCAAAGAATAAATCTGAAGCCATGGCTTCATTCACTCTTTCTTGGACATAAGGCTCTAATGTCGTGTAAATGGTTAAGCCTTCATCAAGCGAGTAATCGCCTTCGAGTGATTCAAGTTCATCCTCAACCATTTCCATAAAGGCAGTATGCTCGCTGCTGGCAGTTTGCGCCTGACGTTCTCCTTCTGGAACCAATGAATCGGCTACAGGGGCTGCCTGAGCTTGTTCTTTTTCTTCAGTAGTAATTTTCTCATGCTGATTCATCAAACTTAAGACAACGTTTCGGCGTTCTTCAGCCCGTTCCGGATTTTTGAAAGGATTATAGCCGTTCGGGCTTTGTGGCATACCTGCCAATAAGGCAGCTTCAGGCAAAGTCAGTTCACTCAATGGTTTGCCGTAAAAATAGGTTGAAGCTGTTCCGAAACCATAAATATTTCCGGACATAAGAATCTTATTAAAATACATTTCAAAAATTTCTTCTTTTTCAAATTCCTGTTCCAGCTTGAATGCCAGATAAGCTTCCTGTGCTTTCCGTTTCAAGGTCTTGTCATTTGTCAAAAATGAATTTTTGATGACCTGCTGGGTGATGGTACTGGCTCCCTGTGATCCGAAACCGCCGGTAATATTTGCGATGACTGCACCGCCTAAGCGGATAACATCTATACCAGAGTGCTTATAGAATCGGTTATCTTCTGTTGCAAGAATGGCATCTTCCATTATTTTGGGTATGTCTTCATAATTGACGTATTCACGATTCTCCGAGGTTATATACGGAATTTCCGTTTCTCCGTCAGCTGCGTAAAAAGTTGGGCTGATCGGGTCGCGCAGCAATTCTTCATCGATTTTCGGTGCGCTGCTTGCATAAAAGGCAAACAATGAGGCTCCGAATACAAAACAAGCTATGCCAATGGCTACAATTGCCAAGAGGAGGCGCTTCATCCATGTTACAGCTGGAGATTTCTTTTTCTTTTTATTGTTGGTCTTCTTTTGACGTTCAATTGCTTTTCGGCGTTCTTCACGCGAAATTTGTCTATCACTCAAGATCGGTTTCCTCACTTTCATATATGTTGTTACTTAAAGCTTTTTCAGAAGAGGCAAATAATCGATGCGGGGGAATGCTCCAGGTGTTATTTCAAATGAAGTTTCTTCGATTTCCTGCAAAGTAACTGATTTTCTTCCGCCTGTAATCATTCGGTTCCAAAAAATTTCAAGTTCTTTAAACGGCATGATGAAATACCGTTGCCAAGAAGAGAACCGGATGATCATAAACGCCGTCCCATTCTGTTTGACCACTTGGGACATATGATGAATCTGATGATCATGGATATTCTTCAACGG
>JASLAI010000115.1 GCA_030147225.1 Planococcus sp. (in: firmicutes)
GGCCATGTTGTACGGTGTGGCTATGCTACTGTTTCCTGTAACATCCTTCTTTTGGGTATTTGTCGCCGCAATGGGCATCTTCACTTTGGCGGAAATAATGATTGTCGGCATACAACAAAGTTTCATTTCTAAGTTGGCACCGGAAGATATGCGCGGGCAGTATTTTGCAGCAGCAAGTATGCGTTATACAATTGGACGGATGATTGCACCGGTGGCAATTCCGATGACTGTCTGGTTCGGATTTTCATGGACCTTCACCATTCTTGGAATCTTAGTCATGCTGAGTGGTATTTTATATCTGATCATGTTTCGGTCGTTTGAAAAACGGGCTGCAGTTTAAGGATTGTTAATTGCAGGCACTTTAGTATTCTTTATAATAAAAAGACTCTAACATAAAGTCATTTTATTGTAATTTCACTATCGAATTTTCAACTTCAGAAAGGGCGTCGATTATATCAATACGACAAATCGACGTATAGAAGTAGGGGCAAATTAATAAGATCAATTATAGGAAGAAGGTGGAGTAGTTATGTTTAACAAATCAATAGATCTGTTCGAGTTTCCCACTAATCTGGGGTTAAGAAAAAAAGCGGACGAAATTGCACCTGGAGTTAAAGAGTTGCCTGCATGGCTGAAACGTCATGGTTTCTACAGTGAATTAAATATAGATGAAATTTATCGGTTAACGGTTCCAGCGTATTCTATGGACTTCAGTGAAAAGACCGGATTATTAAATGAAAAAAAAGTAATTGAATATGCCAAGTCCCAATCAATGATTTTGGGAAAACAACTACCAAAAAAGAATTTCAAGCTAATTATAGGAGGAGACTGTAGTGTACTGATTGGTACTGGATTGGCATTGAAGAGAGAAGGTGCGTATGGACTTTTCTTTTTGGACGGACATACAGACTATATTTCTTCAGACCTTTCACGAACAGGAGGAATCGCAGGAATGGATTTAGCGATTGTTTCCGGATTTGGAGAAGAGACCTTAACGAATATCTCCGGTTTAAAACCTTATTTTAAAGAAGAACATATTTTTTGCGTTGGCAATCGAGAATATGATAATTCCTATGTTGCGCCTATCTTAACTACTGAAATCAAATACATGGATTTGGCGCAAACACGCTCTGCCGGTGCAGAAAAAGTAGTCGACTCTTTTTTGAAAATGGTTGAAGAAGAAGGCTTGGAGGGTTTTTTCATACACCTGGATGTAGATGTTTTAAATGATGAGCTTATGCCGGCTGTTGACAGCAGGGAACATGACGGCTTATCTTATGAAGAACTTACTGGATTACTGCGACCGCTTGTTTATCATCCTATGTGCATCGGTATGGAAATTACAATACTAGATCCTACCTTAGATGAAACGGGTGAGTATACGAGAAGATTCATTCACTTTTTCTCCATATTATGATGTTAAAACTTACTGATTGATTTTCAGTAAGTTTCATCTTAATAAGGAGTTTACATATCATGGATTTATCAGAGTTGTTTAATTACAGAAACGTAGTTTTTAAATAGAAGAAGCGAAGAAGCTAAACAATAGCTTCTTCGCTTGTTTTAAATGATATCTTTGATGTTATGCCAATTCGCAGGAGGCTAATCGATAGTCAATCCGGTTAGCCGGTTAGCCTTTTTGTTTCGCCTTTATTTAGAGAGCGGAGAAAAGATGATTGCCTTATTTAGCCAATGCTTCTACCAATAAATCTCTATTATCCGTAATAAGATTCAACAGAAACCGATAAATTGAAATACCTGCAAAACCGGGTAAATAAAAAAGCGGAAATAACTCTTCCGCTTCGAGGTATTTCAATATATTTAAAGTTAATGAGAGGTTTGTCCGCCATCCACCGTAAACACTTGGGCGTTGATAAAGCTCGCAGCATCAGATGAAAGGAATAAGACCATTTCCGCAATCTCTTCGGGTTTAGCCGCACGTTGCATCGGAACGTTTGAGGTAACTTCTTTCCATTTTTCTGCATCATCTTTCCATACTTGTGTCATCGGCGTCTCGGTTAGTCCAGGTGCCACCGCATTGATACGAATATTATCTGTTGCATGATCAAATCCTGCAGATTTACTCATTCCGATAACCGCGTGTTTAGCTGCCACGTAAGGACCCATATTCGGATCGGTAATCAGGCCGGCAACCGAAGCAGTGTTGACGATGGTTCCGCCTCCGTTTTGAAGCATATGTAGGAGTTCGTATTTCATGGATAGGAATACGCCTTTCACATCAACAGCGATGACTTTGTCGAAATCGTCTTCTGGGATATCTGCAAATTTATTCGGTTCGCTCAAAACGCCGGCATTATTAAAGGCATGATCGATTCTGCCAAAATGTTCAACGGTATTCTTGACCATCGCTTGTACGTCAGCGG
This sequence comes from Planococcus sp. (in: firmicutes), assembly GCA_030147225.1. Lineage (GTDB taxonomy): Bacteria > Bacillota > Bacilli > Bacillales_A > Planococcaceae > Planococcus. Next base: position 2,385 of record JASLAI010000115.1, read on the forward strand.
AATCGACTACGTTCGTTTTAATAAAAATCGCTTCTCCGCCTTCTTCTTCAATCAGTTTAACGGTTTCTTCTGCCCGGGAATCCACATCACCAATAGCTATTTTTGCGCCTCGGCGAGCGAATGCTAATGCTGTAGCTCTACCAATTCCAGTAGCAGCGCCCGTAATTAAAACTACTTTATTTTCAAAATCTGTTGTTTTCGTCATCGTCAATACCTCCGATATTGTTTCGTTAGAAAATAATTCTTCCGATCCACTATAGTACTAATTTCAAAAGTTTTCTATTAAAGTGTATTAGACAAACTAAATTCATCCGAATAGTGTTTTGAAAGAACCTTGTTTTTTTTGTGAATTGTCCACTTAAGTTGAAGGGTTTTGTAAGCTTTAAGAAATGATTTCGAAGTCTTGACGTTCTGGTAAATTCGTAATGTCTGTATTTAGAATTAAATATGTTTTAATTTAAGGTAAACAAGAGGTATAGGATGAATATTACATTAAAGCCAATATTACTGGAGTTAATTTTCATTGAATTTAAAGTTACTGTTAATAAACTTGCAAATAATAAAATATACATTTTAAAATGTTGTTCTGCAAGGTTTTGATGCTCGAACCTCGCAAGGGTATGGGATTACATATCAATACAGTTAACGGAAGTGAAGAAGCCAATATATGGCTTTTTCTTTTTTGTAGAGAGATGGAAAAAAGATATCACTCTTTAGCTGAAGTAAGTTGAATCAATTTTAATAGTTTACTAACAAATCCAGAGATTAGTAAAACCCAACATTGAAGAAGATAAACATAAAATTTGTACTTTTACGGACGGTTTTATTTAGATTTACTGACTATCGTCTTGGTTTTGATGTATGAAGGAAGTGAGGGAAAGTAAATTTTGAAAGTGAACCTTCATTCTGTTTAGTGGTGATCGGTCCAAAACGAGTAAATTCCCTTTAACAATTTATAATAGATATATAAATTGTCTAAGCTATGTGTCCAAGTTACCGGGAAGCACCAATTATAAAATTATACTGAAAATAAGGTGCTTATCGATTTTTAGTATCCATATAAAACATAATGGTCATTATATATGCTAGTATAATGACCATTTACTATGAAAAAGTTAAATTATTGTTCTTTTCAGATAATAGTGATAGCATTATTGTTGAAGAAGTTTCATATTGTTAATTATGAATATGAAAGTCTAAACCCATTTTGATACTGAGTTTTAGGGGACTAAACTTTAAGATATACTCAGTTTAATATTTTAGAAAGGGGAGGAAAAACAATGACGAATGTTTCGTGGTCAAGATTAATATGTTTTACGATGCTGAGCTCTGTACTGGCTTTGGCTGCATGCGGCAATGATGACACTTCAGGCGAAGAATCAACTGATGACTCGGATGCTGCAACAGAGGAAACGGCTGATGAGGAAGCTAGTGAAAGTACAGATACAACTACAGATGGATCTGCAGAATCCGAACCAAAAGTGACTGAGTTTGAACCGGCTTTTCCCGAACAAACGAGAGCCCCTGAAGTAGTGACGGAAACAGAACTGGATGTGGAAGTTATTGCTGAGGGTCTGGACGTGTCTTGGGGGATGGAAGAATTTGAACCAAACCGCTTGTTTGTTACGCAAAGAGATTCAGCAGAACTTCTTATTGTAAACCTTGAAGACGGCTCTGTCTCAGATCCGATCGAAGGTACACCAGAAGTAAATAACGAAAGTCAAGGTGGTTTACTTGATGTAACCATTGCACCTGATTTTGACGAATCAAGATTAGTATTTCTCACCTTTTCTCAAGATATTGAAGGCGGA
>JASLAI010000209.1 GCA_030147225.1 Planococcus sp. (in: firmicutes)
TCTCTTGGTTCGCCATCGTTCAGCAGCTGTGTGTAATTTTCATTTGTCTTGCGGCGCTTGTCAAGCAAGCCTTCAATCCAAACCCCCATCAATTCCGGCAATGTCAAAAGGCGGATGGTATGGCCAGTCGGAGCTGTATCAAATACCAATTTATCAAAGTTTTGGCGCTCTTCCAAAATAATATGGATCAGCTTATCAAATAAAGCCGCTTCATCTGCCCCCGGAGAAGCCTTTGCGGTATCCAATTGGCGGTTGACTTCTTCCATCATACTGGAATGGACCGTGCCTTTAATATTGGCTTTTACCGTTTTAATGTAGTTATCGGTTTCAATTTCAGGATCGATTTCAAGTGCATAAAGATTCTCAGCAATCGCTTTTGTTTTACCGCCAATCTTTTGATTGAAGATATCCCCCACGTTGTGAGCAGGATCCGTTGAAATCAATAAAGTTTTCTTGCCGTTTTTCGCTAGTTTCCAGGCAATGGCGGCCGCTGACGTCGATTTCCCGACACCGCCTTTTCCTCCGACAAAAATAATGCTTTTTGATAGTACATCCATTCTTTTCCCTCATTCCCAATCAAACTAACAGCAGCGAATCCCGGTTAATGGTGATTTATCCATTCCCATCCGCAAATGCCAATCATGAAACTCTTCAATCATATAAGGATACAATTCCAAGGTGTAGTAATAGACCGGATTTGGTATCCCCAGCATCTCTGAATAAAGCATTAACAGAAAAAGATCATCTTCATCTCGAAGTTCACGTGCAATTTCAGAACGATGCGGCAATTCAAGGACGGCTTCGTAATAAGCGATCAACTGCTTTAATTTGTCGAACACCAACATATCAGCACCTCTTTCCTAAAAAAACGTAAGGGATCATAAAAAGCATGATCCCTTGGCATCTTTTTATTCTACCTTAATTTAGTAGACAGTAAGACTTTGCTTCTTTACACAAGGCATCCATTCGCCGTAAACAGCTTGGTTAAAATCAAGCCTTATTCATCTCCCGAAAAATCAGGATCTGTTTTTTTCAATAATGCTTGGATGGCTGTTAAGATGATCCAAAGTGTAAAGACAAAAATGATGGCTCCAAAGATAAACAGCAGCATACTAGGCTGGCTTGCATACCATGCCCATTGCAGGAACACTTGCTGGAACATGGCCCAAAGCGTCATGAACATCAGGAAGATCATTGGAATAATAGTAATCATGTAATTGCGCCCGAGCTTTCGGAGCCAAATGGAGATCAGCAGCAAACTGATTCCGGCGAGCAATTGGTTAGCAGTACCGAATAACGGCCATAGCAAGTAACCGCCTGAACCGAAGCCGTTTGGTCCTTCAGGCAGAAGAACCAGCGCAGCACTTGCTCCAACAGCGATTGTCGTAGCGACATGCTTTTTCTCGAGAGATGGAATTTTGTATTCGACACCTAATTCTGAAATAATGTAACGCATCAAGCGGACGGATGTATCTAAAGTGGTAGCGGCAAATGAGACCACAATAATAGAGACAATCGTCGAAGCAACTTCCGATGGAATCAGCAAGCCTTGAGCCAGGTTGGTAGCTCCTTCGATAAACGCGCCTAATCCTGCTCCGTTAGAAGCTTGGAAGCTGCTGTAAGTAGCGAAAAATGCTTCGCGGTCTGGAAATAAAGTAATAACAGCAATGATTGAAATGAGCGCCAAAACCCCTTCACCGACTGCGCCTAAATAGCCCACAAAACGGGCATCGGTTTCTTTATCCAGCTGTTTTGACGTAGTTCCTGATGATACCAAACCGTGGAAACCGGATATTGCTCCACAAGCAATTGTGATGAACAGCAATGGGAACCAGGAAATATCTGCGTCCGGGTTAGTTGCAGGAGCTGTAATCTCAGGATTAGTAAACAATAACCCGAGGTAAAGAATTCCCAGTCCAACAATCAATTGATGGGAGTTAATAAAATCACGCGGCTGAAGCAATTTCCAAACCGGCAAAGTCGAAGCGATATAAACGTAGATCATCAGCACGATGATCCAGATAAAGAAGGCTGTTGAAATTGCTCCGAGTCCGAATAGTCCTGCTCCGTCTTCACCGCCCATATACCGAACAAGATCAATTTGCATAAAATTCACTTGGCTGGCAACAATAGCCGTTATGTACATGACTGCCAAAGCGACTAGTGAAGGAATCAACATTTTCTTATTTTTTCTATAGACCGCATAGCCAATCCAAATCGCTAATGGAATCTGGATGAATACCGGTATGACGCTGGCAGGATACGAGATGAACAAATTGGCAATTACCCATGCGAATACCGCGTTGACCATCAGAACCAGAATCAAAATAATGAACAGGAACAAAATCTTCCCGCGCTGGCCGATCAAGCGATGCGCTAGCGTCCCTACTGACTGCCCTTTGTTTCGGACTGACAAAACCAATGTCCCGAAATCATGGACACCCGCCGCAAAGACTGTTCCGAGAACTACCCACAACACTGCTGGCAGCCAGCCCCAATAAACAGCGATGGCCGGACCGAGTATCGGCGCGGCTCCAGCTACCGAAGTGAAATGATGTCCCCATAAAACGAATTTGTTGGTAGGTACAAAATCTACCCCGTCTTTAAAGCGATGTGCCGGAGTGACATAGTTCGGATCAAGCCTAAAAATCTTTTCTGCTACAAATTTAGAATAAAAGCGGTACCCCAGTATAAAGATAAAAATTCCAATGGCGGCCAATGCAATGGCATTCACAATCCCAACCCCTTTTTCTTTTTTTGCAAACGCTGACAACGCTTGTTATTTAATCATAGAGGAGTGTCACAATAATGTAAATGTTCTGATAAATTATCATTCTATGGAATATTAAATAAAATAAAGACACCAAGTTCCATTAATTGTTATAGATATAAGACATTTCTTTAGATTGCGTTGGTTATTTTTGTCTCATATAGTTTTAATTTGGTGTAGATGATTTCAAGAACAGGAACTGAAACCTTCATTTCCTTTGCTTTAGCAAGCAGGTATCCCTGCAAATGTTCAGCTTCTGTAGGTTGCATTTTTTCAATATCCCGCTGCATCGATGACTTCATCTCCGCATCCATACTGTGGATCCGTTTTAATTGGGTTTCAGCAATTCTTGGTTTTATCGGCGCACCCATTTTTTCCATGACGGCTGCCAGCTCTTCCAAGAATGTTTGGATGGTATGCTGCCCTGCCTCAAGATCCCGTATTGGTCCAATCGGCGATTCCATCATGGAAGTAATGCCAGACATTGCTGTGATGAACAAATATTTATGCCACATATCCTGATTGATGTTATTGCTCCTGTTAAATTCAGCTTTGGTCCCGGAGAAAGCTTGCTCCAATTTTTTGATCCGCTCAGTCTCCTCACCTGTCCGTTCTCCATAGACCAACTGATGGACGGGACTTGTCTGGACGATTGTGCCATCTTCAGACAAAGTGGTTTCGATAAAACATAGACCTCCGATGACTCTCTCTTCTCCAAATGCTTCGATCAGCGGCTTCATATGTGCTATGCCGTTTAATAAAGGCAAAATCATGGTCTCTGTACCGACAAATGACCGAACATCCTCTATCGCATTCGCAAGCTGATAGGATTTAGTGGAAATCAGCACGATATCAAATGGAGTGCTTTGTTCTTTTTTAGTAATCAGCTTAGGTGATAATTGCAGATCTCCATGTTTACTTTGGATTCTCAATCCTGTGTTCTGCAATTTTTCTTTTCTGCTTTCTCTCACCAGAAAGGTGACGTCTTCTCCTTTTTCCAGTAACCGTCCGCCGAAATAGCCGCCAATGGCACCTGCTCCTACAATCAAAATTTTCATTGTCTCACTCCTTTTCATACTTTTTCTAAAAGCCAAGTTCCGTGTCGCGTAGACACTCCTTGTTATGCCGAAGATGTTCCACTTGTGCCAGTTCATCGTTGGCTTTTACGGAACTCAGCTCTCATTTTCACAAGACTCTCGTTTCGTTATTGTTCCAATCAGCATCACTGCCCGTCCTGTCTTGTTCATTCTCTGTCATAAAAAAGTTCATTTGATATGGACGGAAAGACAAATCAATTCGAATCATTCGACTCTAAGCACTTTCAATGCAGCCACAGTTTCAAGGCTGTTGTTTGAGAGAGGCTGTGTCATGGTTTAAGCACCAGCTTGCCAATGGTTTTTCGTCCTTGCAGTGATTGATGCGCTTTAGCGGCTTCCGCAAGTGGATAAGTACCTCCGATTGTCAAAATCAATTTCCCACTCTTCATGTATGCCAACAATTCTTTGAAGCTCCGCTGGAATAATTCCGGATGGCGCATAATTTGAGGCAGGAAAAAGCCGATGACTGACTGATTTTTGCGCATTAACTGGCCGGGATTGAAAGTAGCCTGTTCACCGCTAGCCGCACCAAAAATAACAAGACGACCAAAAGGGGCCAGACATTTTACGGTTTTATTGAACACTTCACCGCCGACCATTTCAAGTGCCAAGTCCACTCCTTTGCCGTCAGTGATGCTCTTTACTTTATCGACCCATCCTTCTTCTGTGTAGTTGACCAAATGAGTGGCACCCATTTTCTGTGCGTGAAATAGTTTTTCTTCCGTGCTGGCAGTTGCGATGATTTTTCCGGCACCAAAAATCTTGGCCAACTGGACAGCGATGGCACCAACGCCACCCGCTGCCGCATGAATCAGCACTGTTTCTCCTTTTTCCAGACGCCCCATGGTTTTCAAAATGTGGTAAGCACTTAACCCTTGAAGTGGAAGGGCGACGGCTTGATCAAAGTTGACCTCCTCGGGAACTTCCGTTAATACACTTTGGTCGACTGCCGCATATTCGGCATAACCCGCAGAACCGATAAGCGCGACTACACGATCGCCAGTTTTAAATTTCTCTACCTGTTCTCCCACTTCTACAATTACACCAGCTACTTCTGATCCGGGAATATAAGGCAGTTCTGTTGGCACGACATACTTTCCTTCTCGCCTTGCAGTGTCGGCATAATTGACGCCAATCGCTTTCACTTCAATAATGACTTCTGTAGCAGCAGGATTCGGCTTTTCGGCTTCAACAAATTGCAAAACCTCCGGCCCGCCGTATTTTTCAAACTGGATCACTTTCATACTTGATTCCCCCTAACAAATATAATGTTCCGCGCCTAATAAGTTTTTAGCAATCTGCCGTTTCACTTTACCGATACCGCCTTGCTGCAGCCGGCTCAATTCACTTGTCACAATAGCTGTGTAGCGTGAAAGCTGATTTTCTGAAGCCGCTGCCTGCATTATTTTGCGGGCTGCCATTTCTACTTCCAGTAATGTGTCACCAGTCAATGCTCGTGCCATCAATATTTTTTGTCCCATCTGTTCCTGCTTGTCCGCTTCAATAGCTTTAGCAGTTCTCATCACTGTCGACTCAAGTGCATATAAAGCGATGGCAATATCCGCCAATGCCATCAAAACTTCCTGCTCTTCGCTGAGTGCGCTCCCGTATGTTTC
>JASLAI010000212.1 GCA_030147225.1 Planococcus sp. (in: firmicutes)
GGATGGCGCGCTTATCGCAAGCACTGATGGCGGTTTGATTTATAAGATTACTGCAGCTGAATAATTTATTACTCTCTAAAAGCATCCAATCTGATGTCGATATGATTAACTTAAGGCGCATGACATGGTTAAAGAAGCAGGAACTCATGGATTTCCATGAATGCCTGCTTCTTTTTTGCTACCTATGCAGATTGGAAATATAAAGGCAGTGCAGATAAACTGACTCAATGAAGAGCTTATCAGAAAATTTTTGAATACGAATGGTGAGAAAACGCGATTACGGCCCTTTTCTCTCTATTTTGTCTTTGAAAGCGTACTTGTACTAATATAAATTAATTATCTTATCTATTCTGATCATACTGTATAGTGCTATATACAAAACGTATAAACTATAAAAAGAACTATGGATTTTCTATTGTCGTTAATACATTTTTTTGTAAATATCACAAAAAATGTTTTAGGGATATCCAACAGGAAATGGTTGTAGTGTACTGAAAAAGAGTCACTTTATTTATAAAAACCTGGAGGTAATACATATGAAAATAAAATGGCGTCTACTTTCTTTTACTTTAATTTTGATGACATTGGTATCTGGATGCAGCTGGGGCGTGCCATCAGTAGAAACGACCAAAAATACCGTTCCTTCTGATGACCATCTTCCTCAACAGTATCTTGGAAGAAATCTGGAGATTGGCTTTTTAGGAACACCGCCGAACATAACAGACAGCAAACTCGCATTTACGTCTATTGATATCGAGGATTTTGCGATTGAAACCGTTGAACAGTTTGACGCAGTTTTCATTATGCAAGAGTATTTAGAAGAAGCTGCAGACGGTCCTTTTACAGATGTATTTTCAGATGCGGATGTGCTCTTTTTCCTGGTTGAAACAGAGGCGTATCATTTCCCTTTTACAGAAGAAAACATAAGTTACAAAGATTATTCAAAAAGAATACATGATGACGAAATATTTGCTTTAGGTTATTATCCTAATCCAGATAAAAAGGCGGAAGAGGGCATTAGCACTTGGTACTTTAATATTTTGAGAAAAGATCTGTCAGAGGAAGAAAATGAAGAAATACAGAAAGGCCTTTACTACCAAATGTTCAATATAGCTAGAGATTATCAGTTGTAAAGAAAAAAGAACACCGAATAAGTCGATCATTTTTTTTATTGCCAAAATCTGACTCTTTTCATGTATACTAATATTTAGAAATAGAGGGGGTTATTGGGTGGAGAAAACGTTAACAATATACATCGCTTTTGGGCTAGTCGCTGGATTTTTTTTCGGAGGGATCTGGGAGGCTATTGCGGTAATGGTCCTCATTTACATCGCATTAAGAATCGATCACGTAATAAGAATATTTGAATACAGAAGATAATTTATACTAACCTTAACTATCTCCTTTAAGACCGTGTTCGAAAAAAGAACACGGTCTTTGATTGAGTACGAATACATATGCGGTGTTGCATCCGCTTCTGAGGTTATAAATCACTGCAACGGATGGATTATCGGTTAAGAAACGAGGGAGAAATCCAATGAATAAATACCACCGATCAAGCCTGCAATTAATCTTGATTATCTCCATAACCTTAATTGTAGCTGTGTATGGGATGAACCTAGAAATAGGCTATGGAATCATACTTTTGTTCATAACTGTTGGATCCACTCTTTTTCTTAATTTCAAGTCAGCCAGAGAAAATAAAGATGAACAATAGGGATATTCGATGCTTAACTGCTGTTGATTTCTAGTAACTCAAAAGTAGCTTGACGACAATGAAACAAAGTGAAAAATTGGTCGTAAGAACACCAGTAAAAGACTGGAATAGGACAAAATACGAAAGCTGAAGAGGGGGGAGAATTTGAAGCTACTGAAGACAGAACGATTAGCGATTCGCCCTTACAAAGCTGAGGATATGGAAGATGTATTTGAGATTTATAAGGAGAAGGAAACTTGTAAGTACTTGCTGCATGATGAATGGACCGTTGAAAATCGGCAGGAGCAATTCAATAAAAAGCTGGAAAACCATTCGCTAACCCCAGATGCGGCCGTTAATTTAGCGGTCGTTTTTAGAGAGCGGGTCATTGGCGATTTGTCAGTTTGGTATATACCTATGAAAGACACAGTGGAGATCGGGTATAGTTTTTCTGCCGCGTCCAGTGGAAGAGGGTATGCAACAGAAGCAATCCGCAGTTTGATATCGAACTTGTTCAGTGAGCACAAGGTGCACCGCATACAAGCGACGCTTGATGCCAGAAACATTTCTTCTCAAAACCTATGCGAGCGGGTCGGAATGAGAAAAGAAGCGCACTTTATGCAAGATTATTGGAACAAGGGCGAGTGGACAGACAGCTTGGTTTACGGAATACTGCATCCAGAGGCTGAAAAAGCAGTTCGATTGAAAAATGAGTTTGTTTGAAAATAGCATTTTTATATAGAGTAGTTTTATATCTTGAATTATTTAGAAGAAACTTATCCATGAGTTTCTTCTTTTTCTTTTGTCCGCACACGTGGCATTTTACTGACAGCAATCAGCAATGAAAGTTCTTATGGAAAATAGAGGAACTTTTCGTCTCTTAAAATGTCTATCTATTATGGAAAAGCAAAATTGTTGGATTCACACTATTCATCATGTTGTGGATGCCATGA
>JASLAI010000268.1 GCA_030147225.1 Planococcus sp. (in: firmicutes)
AATCAAAATATCCATTCCACTCCCCCCAAAACCGGCTGTACTTCCTTTATGAATTGAAAAGTTTAAAGCACCCCTGTTTGTAATCTGATAAAAGTGATAAAAATGATGAGTCCCAGTGCTGTAACGGCAAAGTACACAATCGATGCTTGATACTTGCGTGACCCTTTCAGGTATTTCCACTCCAGATAGATTTGCACACCGCTTCCTATGAGGAAAATCAAAAATACCGAAAAGAAGAATACTTCCAGCGAATCGATTAGAAATATAGCTGCCAGTATAATTACTACCGTCATCACAGCGCCGTTCCAGTGTTCAAACCTTTTAACAGGAATTCCTGCTTGTTCTTCCTGATCAATGCCGAAACGTTTTCTCAGAAATACACGCAAAAAACCAAAACCGAAAATAAAAACCAGCCATGCAATTGCAATCTCCATTTTCTGCACCCTCTCACACCTTACTTATTCTACGGTTGAACTGGATGGAAGTTCCAAAATAACACGATCTGCTTTAGCTTCAGCCAGAAAATATTCAATAGAAAAAGCATTCCCCTATTGGAATGCTGTTCTCGCTCTAGTTCTCCCTATCCTCTTTTACCGCAATATCTTGGAGGATGTCTTCAATTGTAACTGTGCCCAATACCTTCTCCAATGCCAGTTGGGCAGCAGACAATATCGGCAGGACGGAATCCTGGATATTTCTGCCGACTGGACAGTTCGGGCTAGGGTTGTCGTGTACACTGAACAGTTCTTGCTCCTGGACCACATCTACTGCCTTATAGACATCCAGCAAGGCAATTTCCGAAGGCTTCTTTGCCAGTTTTGCTCCGGCAATGCCGGGCTTCACTTCGATCAAGCCCGCTTTCTTTAACATCCCGGTAATTTTGCGAATCAAAGTTGCATTCGTATTGACACTGCCTGCAATGTACTCTGATGAACTGACTCCATCTTTATTTAACTCGACCAAGGTCAAAATATGAATTCCTACAGTAAAACGACTGCTGATGGACATTTTATTCACCTGCCTCATTGATTATCATTCGATAGCTGTCTTTACCCCTGTATCTAATCCGATTACAAGTTAGTATAACTCAAAATCCAGTAAAAATAAAAAATGCAGTTCCAGATTCGTTGACAAACACATTAGAAGTATCTATGATGAGTACATGTATTAGAATTGAATACAGGTTAAGCGATCCTATTTATTTATAGAAAACGGAGGAATCAATCATGAAACTATTAGTAACAGGAGCAACAGGAAAGTTAGGTTCAAAAGTAGTCGACAAATTATTGGAAACTGTACCCGCTGACCAGTTGGCAGTGAGTGTCCGCAATCCTGAAAAAGCTGAGCATTTGAAAGAACGCGGCGTTGATGTTCGCCACGGAAACTTTGATGAGCCTGCAACATTGGACAAAGCGTTTGCCGGCATCGACCGCCTGCTAATCGTCTCCACTGACGGAGACAATGAAACCCGCATCCCCCAGCATGCCAATGCTGTTGCTGCTGCACAACGGGCCGGAGTTGCCTTCATCGCTTACACAAGTGTCGTAAATGCTCAGGAAAGCCAAAATTTCCTGGCGCCGACGCATCGTGCAACAGAGCAAGCGATTCAAAAAACAGAAATTCCTTATGCGTTTCTTCGCAATAATTGGTATTTGGAAAATGAAACCTCCAGTATCCAAGGCGTTTTGGCAGGAGCACCCTGGTTGACCTCTGCCGAAGATGGCAAAGTCGGCTGGGCACCGCAACAGGATTATGCCACTGCAGCTGCAGCCGTGTTAACAGAAGAGGGACACGAAAACGCTATCTATGAGCTTTCAGGAAACTTATTCACACAAGCTGAATTTGCAGCTGTCCTTGGAGAAGTAATCGGGAAAGAAGTACCAGTCCAAGATGTAGACGATGCAACTTATTCAAAAATCATGTCAGAAGCAGGTTTGCCTGATTTCTTGCTTCCTATGCTTGTGGGGATTCAGCAAGGCATTCGTGAAGGTACATTGGACGTTGAAAGCCAAGGTTTCGAAAAGCTTCTCGGCCGTCCCGTGACTCCTTTAAAAGAAGGATTAACCCAGCTGGTGGAAGCCATTACTGCTAATTAATAGATTAATATGAACGGATTTTTGCCGTAAATGGTTGATCTGTTATATTAAAATTTTTTCATAAACATACAAAAGCCCGGCAAATCACAATCGATTTGCCGGGCTTTTGGCTATCTTGTTTAGCTTCGTTATACTCCCGCCATTTCTTTGCGAAGTATAACCGACCTCTGTATGGAGTACAGTTCCCGTTAGGCAAGAGGCGGCATTGTTATCCCCAATTCCCCACCATAAGACGGAAATAAATGAAGAACTATTCGACTTATCCCACCTAATCTTGAATATGTGGATGGTTTCGCTCCAAAACGGGGATAACTTTTCCGTTTCGTCATTCTTTCGAATTTATCCACATGTGAATAAGGTTGCAAGGACTGACCCCTATGACTGGTCGTAGATTGATGGAGGGGGAAGACCAGTTTTTTTCAAAACAACTGCTGTATTTTATTTAGCTCCCCACATCCATGACTTTCAAAATAAAGGTTCCCCAGAGTTGAAATAATAACTCATTCTGGTATAAAAAATGGGCGGTATGGGTATTTTAACTATATAACTGAATGAACGTTTCTAATATTCGCACACAGCTGATAAGGCTGTATTTAGAAAAGAGGTGTAGGTGATGGAGCAAGATAAAAACAAAAATGCACTTAGCCATGCAGCTTCCTGGTTTGTAAAATGGGTACTGAACAATAAGGCGGTATCCGTACTGGTCATCGTTTTATTGATTCTGTTGAATTTATTGCTGTTGCCGAAAGTCAGTTTCATTTTCCAACCGCTGATTGCTTTTTTTGATGTTATGGGCCTGCCTTTGATTATGGCGGGGGTCTTGTATTACCTGCTCAATCCGCTCATCGATTGGATGGAGACGAAGAACATTCCGCGTGCAGGCGGCATTTCCGTTGTCTTTGTGGTGATTATCGGCTTACTTGCCTGGGGCATTGCAACCTTAATACCGATTATTCGGGAACAGACGCTGAGCCTTCTCGATAACTGGCAGGATTACCTGACTAGCTTCATCTCACAGATCGATGCCTTTTTCCAAAGTGATGTGCTGTCGCAGCTGCAGATGCAATTAACCGGGAATGACGATAGCCTGTCGACTTCCATTACGGACCAGGCGGATGACGTCGTCGATACGACCGTTACCGGCATCGGCAGTGTCTTCGGCATCCTGTCTACCACTGTGCTGGCGGTAATTACGACGCCGTTCATCCTTTTCTATCTGCTGAAAGATGGACATCACCTGCCTTACCACATCATGAAGCTGGTGCCATCTAAAATGCGGGAGCATACTTACCTGTTGCTGCGCGAGATGAATCTGCAGATCAGCCAGTATATCCGTGGGCAACTGCTCGTCGCCTTTTTCGTCGGCTTAATGTTCTGGATCGGTTTTAGCATCATTGGTCTTGAATATGCGCTGACGCTGGGAATCCTGGCGGGAGCTTTAAACCTGATTCCATTTCTGGGAACGTTCATCGCCTTCTTCCCGATCGTCATTATCGCCATTGTGCTGCATCCGCCACTCATGCTGGCAAAAGTGCTGGTTGTCTTCTTTATCGAACAAACATTGGAAGGGCGCCTTATTCAACCGCTCATTTTAGGCAGTAATTTGAATATCCATCCTGTCACTATCATTGCGGTCCTGCTGACAGCCGGAAATTTGTTCGGCATTCCAGGCGTCATTCTCGGAATCCCGGCTTATGCAGTCAGCAAAGTAATTCTCGTTCATCTATTCAATTGGTACCAGACCTATACGGGACTTTACGATGACGACTACAATCCGGCGCCAAAACCGCTTATTTCCGAGAAGAAAAAGAAGAAACAACTGAGTCTGAAAAAGAAGCTGCAGTAAATCAACTAGAGCCGGTGCATTAGTTAAGGATTTGAAAATTAAAAAGCCTGATGCCCCGTTAAACAACAAGGCATCAGGCTTTCGATCTTACATGAGAAAATTACAGCAGTTACGGAATCTTCAGCCGCCCTTTACGGAGAATCTAGATAACCTCCGTTTAGTTTACCAAATCAACCGATAAAAACTCAGGCAGCGACTGTTCGCGCTTGTCGAGCATAATCTGTTCCGGCTTGATGCCCT
>JASLAI010000289.1 GCA_030147225.1 Planococcus sp. (in: firmicutes)
GTTAATACGTATTACGGTTTCGTGGAAACACAGGAAAGCATGGAAATGTCTTTGGAGCTTTTAAGAGAAGAAGACGACGAGGAATTGCATGAAGATGTTGATAATGAAATGAAAGAATTCAACTCTCAGCTTGCTGATTATGAACTGACGATGCTTCTCAGCGAACCTTATGACAAAAATAATGCAATTTTGGAATTGCATCCTGGTGCAGGCGGCACAGAGTCTCAGGATTGGTGCTCCATGCTATTGCGCATGTACACCCGGTGGGCAGAAAAACGCGGCTTTAAAGTGGAGACGCTGGACTACCAGGCTGGAGACGAAGCCGGAGTTAAATCGGTAACGCTTGGAATTCGCGGACATAATGCCTATGGCTACTTGAAGGCTGAAAAAGGTGTTCATCGTTTAGTCCGTATATCGCCTTTTGATTCATCTGGACGCCGACATACGTCATTTGTTTCCTGTGAAGTGATGCCGGAATTTACAGGTGAGATTGAAATTGAAATTCGTACAGAAGATTTGAAAGTCGATACGTATCGAGCCAGTGGAGCTGGAGGACAGCATATTAATACGACCGATTCTGCTGTTCGTATTACCCACCTTCCAACGGGTGCTGTCGTGACATGCCAGCAGGAACGTTCACAAATCAAGAACCGCGAAAAAGCGATGCAAATGCTGAAAGCGAAATTGTATGCGTTGAAGATTGAAGAAGAAGAAGCACGTCTTCTTGAAATTCGCGGAGAGCAAAAAGAAATTGGCTGGGGAAGCCAGATTCGTTCTTATGTGTTCCATCCGTATTCAATGGTCAAAGACCACCGCACCAATTATGAAACAGGAAATTTAGGCGCTGTCATGGATGGGGACATTGATGGATTTATCAATTCCCTATTGCGTTCCAAAATGGAATAAGAAAGCGGAAAATCAATATTTTCCATTTTTTCCGCGTTGCAAAACGTCCCGAAAGCTTAAACGCTGACGGGGCGTTTTTGATGTGGTTATTGATAGGCGGCTTGCTTCATCTGGATGAAGTTCACAAAGCCTTAAGCGTTTGGTATACTCTGACAGGGTTTAACCGAACATAAGAGAGAAGAGGAAGAAGAACATATGACTAAAAAGAATCGACGCATCCGTAAAGATCCGCATCCGTTGCTGACACTGTTTCTGGACTATGCCAGCGTAATTATTGGATCTGCCATTGTAGCCATTTCCTTTAATGTCTTTTTATTGCCGAACGAAGTGGCATCAGGTGGAGTAAGTGGCATCAGTACCATACTGAAAGGTCTGTTCGAATGGAAGCCGGCGTTCGTCCAATGGGCTTTTAATATTCCTTTGTTTATTGCCGGTTTGATATTATTAGGGAAAAACTTCGGCATAAAAACGGCTGTAGGAACGGTCTTTTTGCCTTTTGTCGTATACTTGACCGAATCATGGGAGCCGTGGACGCGAGACCCTCTGCTCGGCGCTTTGTTCGGGGGCATAATGGTCGGGCTCGGACTGGGGATTGTCTTTCGAGGAAAAGCATCTACAGGTGGTACGGATCTTGCTGCGCAAATCATTACCAAATTTACTGGCCTGACACTGGGTACCAGTGTAGCGATGATCGATGGATTTATCGTTTTGGCGGCGGCATTGGTATTTGATATTGAAAAAGGGCTTTATGCATTAATCGGCTTATACGTTACGACCAAAACCATTGATCTAGTACAAGTCGGCTTCGGCCAATCAAAACTGGTTTATATCATCACCACTAAACAAATGGAAATCAGGGACGCCATCTACGAAGAGGTTGACAGGGGAGTCACAGAACTGGCAGCTACCGGCGGCTATTCAGGAACTGAAAAGCCCTTATTGATGGTTGTGATTCCCCAAACTGAATTTACAAGACTGAAACAGTTGGTTAAATTTATCGATCCATCGGCATTTGTCATCGTTTCAGATGCTTCCGAAGTTTTGGGAGAAGGTTTTAAACGCCCTTAACATTGGTATACTCTAATAAGGAAAAGATAACTCACAAGAGGAGGTCACCCAATGAAAAAGCAATTAATGGCGACGCTGTTCGGCGCGACGCTTTTATTAGGAGCATGTGGCGGCGGTGAAGAGACTGCAGAACCTTCAGCACCTGCTGATAGCGGCGGAGAAACAGCTGGAGTTGATGCTGAACAAGTGGTTCAACAAAATTGTATTTCCTGTCATGGTGAAAACTTGGAAGGCGCAGGTAACTTTCCTGCATTGAATGATGTCGGTTCCCGTCTTTCCCAAGAAGAGATTCGTGCTGTCATTGATAATGGCAAAGGGGCAATGCCCGCCGATATTATTGAAGGCGAAGAAGCGGATGCAGTAGCGGAATACCTAGCTAATATGCAATAAACCTGCGAATCAGCAGGTTTATTTTTTTTGTCAGTTTATAACGTATATTTATACTTATTTGTTTACGTAAAGGGATTATATGTAAATTATTTATGTTATTTTTTGCTATGATTTTTATTTTTCTTTTAGTTCAGAGTAT
>JASLAI010000314.1 GCA_030147225.1 Planococcus sp. (in: firmicutes)
CGCTCATGAAAAAATCTCTCCTTTTTAATAGTGGCCTGTACTTTCGGCTCACGTGTCTTTGTCCAACAACTGTCGAATTTCTTAAAAGCTGTCGGCTTAATTCCAATACCTATAGCCATTTTAGCAGTGTAGCGCTCGAAAAGACAAGAAAGACGGCTGATAACCGCCGTTCTTTACAATAACTTAACCTTGATTCGGTTTTATTTGTGTCGGCGGTTTTTTCGGATAATAGCCAATCGCCAAGTACAAATAGAAGAGGGTTAATAAACTAGTGGCCAGTGAGACGCCAAAACCTAAGTCAAGAAAACTTAGAATAAATGCCAATAATGTCGGAACTGTGACACTCAGTGCAGTTGTTCTCCATAGGTGGCGATATTCACCGCGTCTTTTCCGGGCATTTAAAATCAATAAAGCAATCAATGCAAACAAGCTGATTTTGATGAAATGGTAAAGCGTCGTGGAAACAAATAAAAAAATTAAAGCGAACGGATAAAGAAGCCATTCGATTTCTTCTACAAATTCCACGAGTCCCTCTACATTACTGGTCGTGTCGCCTAATCCGAGAATCCACTCCACAAATGAGACTGCAGTCAAAACAGCTATAAAGATAAAAATAAACTGCATGATCTTGCCGATTGTCAGTATACGGACGGCTGCCTGCTTTTTAGGTTCCATTAAACTCGCTTTGAATAGCTGAAATATATTCACGTTCATCTTCCTTTCGACTATATAATAATCGTACCATGGCAGAGGAAGAAAAAAATGCTGCTTTGTTACGGGAATGTAAATTTTAAATAAAGGTGTTTACAAAAACTAAGTAAACTATTCATAATAGGTTAGGTGTGAATATGAAATTTAGGAGTTGAATAAGTATCGTGGAAATGAACTGGCAGGAAATTCTCTTTTCTTTCTTTGGTGGTTTAGGGATTTTCTTATTTTCGATTAAGTTTATGGGTGATGCTTTACAGAAAGCAGCAGGCGATAAACTTCGTGACATCTTGGACCGCTTTACGACCAATCCATTCATGGGCGTACTGGTCGGAATTGTCGTTACCATCTTAATTCAGTCAAGCTCAGGAACTACTGTAATTGTAGTTGGCTTGGTAAGTGCTGGATTTATGACGTTAAGACAAGCGATTGGTGTCATTATGGGTGCGAATATCGGGACCACTGTAACAGCCTTCATCATCGGCTTGGATGTAGGGGCTTACGCATTGCCGATTATGGCAATCGGAGCTGCAATGATTTTCTTCATTAAGAAAAATCAAATTCAGAATATCGGACAGGTCATTTTCGGATTCGGTGGTTTGTTCTACGGAATGGAATTGATGAGCGGAGGCATGAAGCCACTGCGTGAATTGCCGGCTTTTATCGATATGACTATCAGTCTGAGTGAGTTTCCGATTCTTGGAGTTGTCGTTGGAACAGTGTTTACACCAATTGTTCAGAGCTCCAGTGGTACAGTTGCGATTCTGCAAGGACTTTACGATGAAAATATCTTAACGCTTGCAGCATCACTGCCGGTTTTGTTCGGTGATAATATTGGAACGACGATCACAGCAGTACTTGCAGCATTGGGAACTTCAATTGCAGCTCGTCGTGCTGCAGCGGTGCACGTACTGTTCAATATCATCGGCTCGGTCATTTTCTTGATTTTGCTGATTCCATTTACTGCTTATGTAGAATGGATTTCAGGCGTACTGGCATTGGAACCGAAAATGCAGATCGCATTTGCCCACGGTTCATTCAACGTAGCCAACACAATTATTCAATTTCCATTAATAGGTGCCTGGGCATACTTGGTGACAAGAGCCATTCCAGGAGAAGAGGTTTTGGTTGAATTCAAACCGAAGCACTTGGATATCCACTTTATCGAGCAATCTCCATCAATTGCGCTTGGTCAGGCGAAAGAGGAAATCTTGCGCATGGGTGAATATTCTGTACAAGGGTTGCAGGAAACCTACTCTTATTTAATGACGAAGAGCAAAAAACATGCGGAAATGGGTTATCAGCTGGAGGATGCCATTAATAATCTCGACAGCAAGATTACTGATTACCTGGTGCTGATTTCAGCAGAATCCATTTCAGCCGCTGACTCTACTCGCCACACGATGTTAATGGAAACTGTCCGCGATATTGAGCGGATCGGTGATCATTTCGAAAACATCATTGAGCTTGTTGATTATCAGGAAAACAATAAAGTGAAGCTTACTTCAGAAGCAATGGACGATTTAACGGAAATGTTCACATTGACCATCGCCACTGTCCAAAAAGCGCTGAATGCACTGAACACAACCAGCCATGAGCTGGCCCGTGAAGTAGCTGAGCAGGAAGACTTGATCGACAAAATGGAACGCAAATTCCGTAAGAAACATATTTTGCGCCTGAATGAAGGGGCATGTACGGGTCAAGCCGGAATCGTCTTTGTCGACATCGTCAGTAACCTGGAGCGAATCGGGGACCATTCAGTCAATATCGCAGAAGCAATCCTAGGCAACCGCGCTTAATTAGAAAAGCGTAAGCGCCCATGTAGATTCGACGGGCATAAGGCAGACCAGCAGTGTGGCGCTCTTTGCCGCGCAGCTGGGTTGACTTATGACTCTAGAATCTGGGCGCTGGAGTCTGGACACAAAGAAAAGCGTAAGCGCCCATGTAGATTCGACGGGCAAGAGATGGCACAAAGGTAGTTTGAGCCATCTCTTTGCGACGAAGCACGGAGTGCTGCAGGAGCAATAAGGTTTTAGACAGACCAGCAGTGTGGCGCTCTTTGCCACACAGCTGGATTGCCTTATGACCTGGAATCTGGGCGCTGGAGCTAGAATCTGAAATTTAGTAAACCAAAACATCATAAAAGCTCTCCTTCATCAAACTTTACATTTTAAAAAATGTAAGGCACCATGAAAGAGAGCTTTTTTTATAGGGAGGAATACAGATGGAAATTGTCGGCTGGATTGTCATCCTGCTATTTTTCGTTATCGGTTTTGTCGGATTGGTGTATCCGATTATACCTGCGGTCCTGTTCATTTTTGGCGGTTTTGTCATGTATGGGTTGTTTTTTAGCTTCAGTGATTTGCCATGGTGGTTCTGGGCAATTCAAAGCTTGTTTGTGATTTTGTTATTTGGTGCTGATGCCATAGCCAATGCCTTTGGCGTTAGAAAGTTTGGGGGATCCAGAGCAGGTCTCTGGGGAAGTACTATTGGACTTATCGTCGGTCCGTTCATCCTTCCAATCGTTGGCATATTGATTGGTCCTTTTCTTGGGGCGATCATTGCGGAACTTCTCTTCAATAAATCGTCATTGAAAAAATCGGTTTTGTCGGGCGTCGGTTCTGTCGTCGGGTTTATCACTTCTGTCTTTACTAAAGGAATTATTCAAGTTGTCATGGTCGTTATTTTCTTTTTCACGATTTGATTCAGCGTGATACAACAATACCACGTGCTGTTAAATCAGGATAAATCAGCCAAAGGTCTGAATAAAAAGATTTGCCGTGCATTATGTTTGTAACGCTCTGATAATTTTGATAGGCTAAGAAGGTAGACCAATAGACTCAAGG
>JASLAI010000339.1 GCA_030147225.1 Planococcus sp. (in: firmicutes)
GCCGTTATTTCTCATATGATCCGCAACTGCAGTCATTTGAAGAGCGATTGAAGAAACTTCAAAGCCATTCTGTTGACCGTCAGAAGTTGGCGGGCATAATGCGTGATTATATGGCAGTTAATGGATTGTCAAATGCAGCAAAAGAAAATTTAGCGAGTTTCGAAAAAGGCGCGCCTGTGGTTGTTACAGGTCAGCAGGCCGGTTTATTAACAGGTCCCTTGTATACAGTACATAAAGCAATTTCTGTTATTATACTGGCGAAACAAGCTTCAGCACAGCTGCACACAGAAGTGGTACCGGTTTTTTGGATAGCCGGGGAAGACCACGATTTGGCTGAAATCAGTCATTTATTCCGCGAAGTCAATGGGCGGGTGGACAAACTGAATATCCCCCACACCGAATATGGCAAACACTCAGCTTCTTCCGCAAAGCTCAATACATCGAAAATCGCTTCTTTTCTGGAAGAGTATTTCCGCAGCCTGCCCGAGACTGAACATTCAAAGGAAATCCATGACTTAGCTTTCAACCTGCTCGAGCAATCCATTTCCTTTACCGATTTTTTTGCTTCGCTTCTTCATTATTTTTTCCAGGAAGAAGGACTGCTGTATATGGATGCAGCAGATCATGAATTTCGCAAGTACGAGTCGCCGTATTTCAAACTGATGATTGAACATGCAGAAGAAATCGCAGAAACGGTGTCAGCTACGGAACAGCTGCTAGTTAAAGACGGTTACAGTGCAGTAATCGGAGCAGAACAGTATGCAGCCAATCTGTTTATTACGGTAAAAGGTGAACGGCTGCTGCTAGAACGCGAGGGTGACGAATTTGTAACTAATAATGGTGCAATCCGCTATACGAAAAAGGAGCTCATGAATATAGCAGAAAAGAACCCTCAACTTCTGAGCAACAATGTAGTGACGCGTCCCTTGATGCAGGAAATGGTTTTTCCGGTTCTGGCTTTTGTCGGAGGACCGGGTGAAATCGCATATTGGGCCGCATTAAAAGGGGCATTTGAGCTATTTGACATGGAATTGCCGATTATCATGCCGCGCTTAAGCCTGACTCTGGTAAACCGTCAAACTCAGCGGTTGCTGGATAAGTATGAATTGGATGTCTCTGCTGTTATGAATGAACATAAAATCACACAGATGAGAAACGAATTGATGGAGTCCATCCGGGAACGGGAAGCCGAAACGATGATCGAAGAGCTTCAAAATCAGATTGAAGCAGCTTACATCAAAATTGATCATCAGCTTTCTTCCATAAGTAAAGGCCTGAAACCGATAGTCGAAAAGAATTTGCAATTGCATATTAAACAGTTAAAGTTCCTTAAAAATAAACTTCTGGATGAAGTGATGCTTCAAAATAGCATCGAGTTCGGCCATTATGCTTTCCTTGAAAATGAGCTGCTGCCAAATGGCGGTTTTCAAGAACGTATATATAGTCCGTTCATTTACATGAACCAATATGGAACTGGACTCGTAAAAGATCTTTTGGCGCTCCCGTTGCATTATGACAAAAATCATAAAATTATTTATTTTTAAGCCTTAAAGCCTGCCTTCGCAGGCTTTTTTTATGTCAAAATAACTTGTTGAGATTTTTTATTGTAACAAACATGAAATATTTCAAAAACAAGTGGTGACAAGTGGGGGATTGTGGTACATTTATTACAATAAGTGGGGTGAAGGGCATGTTCATGGGCGAATATCAACATAGTGTTGATGCAAAGGGACGGTTAATCATACCGGCTAAGTTTCGTGAACTATTGGGTGACAATTTTGTCATTACAAGAGGCCTAGATCAATGCTTATTTGGCTACACGATGGACGAATGGCAGAAAATTGAAGAAAAGCTGAAAGAACTGCCGGTCACAAAAAAAGACGCTCGTGCTTTTACCCGCTTCTTTTTTTCGGGTGCTACGGAAGTGGAACTTGATAAGCAGGGACGCGTCAATATACCGACGACATTAATTTCTTATGCAAAACTTGAAAAAGAATGCATTATTCTTGGTGTGTCCAACCGTTTTGAAATATGGGCAAAAGATTCATGGGAAAGCTATTTTGCAGCATCCGAAGATTCCTTTAATGAGATCGCGGAAAATTTAACTGATTTTGACTTTTGAAAGTGAACGGGGGAAATGGATTGTTCAATCACACCACGGTTTTACTGCATGAAACTGTCGATGGTCTGAACATTCGCCCTGACGGCATATACGTGGATTGCACGCTGGGCGGAGCAGGACACAGCGAATATTTGGTGAAGCAATTATCTGACGAAGGTCATTTGTATTGTTTCGATCAAGACGCGACAGCACTGGCTCATGCAAGGGAAAAACTACAAGATTACTTACATAGAATTACATTTATCCATGCTAACTTTAAATTTTTAAAAGAAGAATTGGAGAAGCATGGAGTAGAAAAAGTCGATGGCATTCTATACGACCTTGGCGTTTCTTCTCCACAATTGGATACACCGGAACGGGGCTTCAGTTATCACAATGATGCTCCTCTGGATATGCGGATGGACCAAAGTGCGGAGTTAAGCGCTTATCACGTAGTAAATGAATGGTCTTTTGAAGATTTGGTGAGAATCTTTTATCGCTATGGCGAAGAGAAATTCTCTAAGCAAATCGTTCGTAAAATTGAAGCTGCAAGAGAAAAGCATCCCATTGAAACAACCGGCCAATTGGTCGAATGCATCAAAGACGGCATTCCTGCTTTTGCCCGACGAAAGGGCGGCCACCCTGCAAAGCGTGTATTCCAAGCAATTCGAATTGCAGTCAATGACGAGCTTGGTGCTGCAGAAACTTCTCTGCAGGATGCAATTGATCTATTGGCTATCGGAGGAAGAATTAGTGTCATCACCTTCCACTCACTTGAAGACCGGCTTTGTAAAGCGATATTCAAAGAAGCTTCGTCACTTCCCGAGTTGCCGCCGAACTTACCGGTAATTCCAGAAGGAATGGAACCAATCTTAAAACTGATTACTCGAAAACCAATCCTGCCTTCGGAAGAAGAGCTGGCGCATAACAATCGGTCAAGATCCGCAAAACTGCGGATTGCAGAAAAAATAAACGAATAAGGACGTGTTCAGATGGCGTTGAATGCAAGAACTGAAACCTACATCCAACAGCCGGCCGTTCCTCAAAATCCGAGTCGGCAGCCGGCAAGAAGAAAAAGTTTAATCACTAAAGGCGAGAAAATACTGTATTTATCTTTTGTAGCAGTCTGTATAATGTGCGCGTTGCTGATTCTGCAGAATCAATCAAAGATTCAGGCAGCTACTCAAGAAATTCAAACAATTGAACAATCAGTCAATGAAACAACGAAGCAAAATACAGATTTGTCGGTACAGGTAAGCGAGCTGTCTTCATATGAGCGCATTTGGTCAAAAGCAAAAGAGCTTGGCCTTAAATTAAATGAGCAAAATGTAAAGGTAGTGCCTGGACAATGAAAAAAAAGTTTCGATTTCAAGGGGGAGCCTTTCTGCTGTTTTTGTTATTTGCAGGGCTCTTTTTCCTTTTATTGACTAGAATTGTGACCATCCAAGCGACAGGAAAAGTGGAAGGACAAGAACTTGCTGCGAGAGCGGCAGCGAAGTATAGCCAGGAAGAAGTGCTGACCGCAGAACGCGGGCGGATCATCGACCGCAATGGAGAAGTGATTGCGGAGGATACATTGACCTATAAACTGGTTGCCGTACTTGATGAATCAGCAACTCAAAAAGCCAGTGAACCACGGCATGTAGTGGATATAGAAGAAACTGCTGAAAAATTGGCTGGTTATTTGAACATTCCGGAAGAAAACATTCTGGAAACATTAAAACAGGGTGTCGAAAAAGACCGTTATCAAGTGGAATTTGGGGTTGCTGGCCGTGAAATCAGTCATACCCAAATGCTGGAAATGAAAGAAGCCAACATTCCGGGTCTGTTATTTGTCCGGGATTTGAAGAGATTGTACCCGAATGGTGTCTTTGCGTCTCATCTGATCGGCTATGCCATGAAAGAAGAGCTGAAAGACGGTGAAACAAAAACGACCGGAAGAATGGGGCTTGAATCCATACACAATGACGTGTTAACAGGTCAAAATGGCAAGATTGAGTTTGATACCGACAAATGGGGCTTTTTGCTGCCAAACAATGAATCCGCAGTCACTCCGGCAGTAAACGGCTCAGACGTTCAACTGACTCTGGATAAAACCCTTCAGAACTTTTTGGAAGATGCTATGTCAGGTGTTCAGGAAGAATACGATCCGACACGGATGATTGCAGTAATTGCAGATCCGAAGACCGGAGAGATCCTTGCAATGTCACAGCGCCCCACATTTAACCCAAATACCCGGGAAGGTTTATCGGAAAATTGGCTGAACGAAAGTGTCCAGTTAACGATTGAGCCTGGATCTCCTATGAAAATGTTCACACTTGCTGCTGCAATCGAAGAAGGAAAATGGGATCCGAACGCCAGCTATAACTCCGGAACTTATACACTGTTGGATAGCACCATCGGCGACCATAACAGCGGGCGCGGATGGGGAACCATTTCGTATCTGGAAGGTTTTCAGCGTTCGTCCAATGTCTCGATGGCATATTTGCTGGAACGTCTGGGTCCGGATACCTTTATGAATTATGTAGATGCCTTTGGATTTGGTGAACAGACAGGCATTGATTTGCCGAAAGAGGCATCAGGTAAAATACTTGATCAATACCCCATCAATAAACTAACAACGGCTTATGGACAGGGATCGACCGTTACCCCAATTCAAATGATTCAAGCAGCCACCGCCATAGCCAATGGCGGTGTCATGATGAAGCCTTATGTCATTGATCAAATTAAAAATGCCGATACCGGTAAAGTTGCGGTAAAAAGTGAACCTGAAGAAGCTGGTCACCCTATTTCAGCAGAAACAGCTGAAAAGGTTAAAGAAGTACTGGCTTCAACCGTCACTTCTGAAGTTGGTTCTGCCAGAGGATTCGCCCTTCAAGACTATACAACAGCTGGAAAAACAGGTACTGCACAAGTTCCAAAAGAAGGCGGCGGCTACCTGAAGGGAAGAAACAATTACTTGTTCTCCTTCCTTGGAATGGCTCCAGCAGACGATCCGGAACTTTTGATTTATATTGGCGTCCAGCAGCCTAATTTGCCGGCGGATGAATACGGCTCAGTACCGGTAGCAAAAATCTTTACTTCAGTTATGGAAAACAGTTTAAAGTATTTGAACATTGAACCTGAAAATATGGCGGTTGCAACGACCATGCCGGTGGAAGATTATACGGGCAGAACGGCAACTGAAAGCTCTGAAGCAATGATAGGATTAGGTCTTGAAGCGGTAATCGCAGGGGAAGGCGGAGAAGTGATTTCCCAGTATCCTGCACCAGGTGATACGGTGATTGAAGGTGGACGCGTCTTCTTGAAGACTTCAGGAGATACCACATTGCCTGATTTTACAGGTTGGTCTAAGCGTGAGCTGCTCGCCTATCAATCTTTAAGCGACTTAGCACTTGAAATTGCTGGGCAAGGATACGTCTTGACGCAAAGTGTTGACGAGGGTGAAGTGGTGGCGAATAATGTGCCTGTAGTAATCGAGCTCCACCCACCTGAAATCTATTACCCTGCACAAGCAGAAACAGAAGAACAAGAGCAACAAGAACAGATTGAGCAAGGAGCTTTGGAAGATACCGTTCCAGAAACCGGTGCTGAAGAAACAGAGCTTGAAATACAAACAGAAACAGAAGCAGAAATACAAACAGAAACACAAACAGATGAAACAACTGACTAATCTCGTGTTTAAAGGAGCTCTCTAAATGAACGCTTATACAATTATGGGTCTCGGAATTGCTTTATTATTGACAGTAGTACTGATGCCGATTTTCATTCCGTTGTTAAAACGGATGAAATTCGGACAGAGCATCCGAGAAGAAGGACCTGAATCTCACATGAAGAAAACCGGTACCCCTACCATGGGCGGCCTGGTTTTCTTGATTTCTATTATCATCACTGTCTTATTGGTTGCCTGGTTTGCCGATCTATTAAACGCTAAAGTCCTGATTTTATTGCTGGTGCTTTTCGGATATGGATTAATTGGCTT
>JASLAI010000366.1 GCA_030147225.1 Planococcus sp. (in: firmicutes)
GCTGTTCATCTGAAAACAAGATCCATACCTTTTCAATAGGTGCTGTGATGATTCTCCGCTCTTCCCACTCAATCATCTCTCCCGCTCCCTTCTCAAAGCTTCATGGATTCATCTCTTACCCGATCCATAAAAGCTTGAATAGTTTGCTGGCGACTCCGCTTGCTGCCTGACAACAGCATCGTTTTCCCCAATAGCCCTTTGCCTTTATTGAAACCTTCATAAATAAATTTCGTCCGGTTTTCTCCTTCTGGCAGCAGCGTAAAGGAATAAAACACCTTAAAAAGCTGACCCATGTCAAATTGGGTTTGTTTAAGCTTTTTATCCGGCAAATCTTCATAGCCGACAGTTTCGACGATGTAGGTTTGCAGCTGATTCGCTTCGTGATAACTTTGTGCATGTTTGGCGCCGAGTTGATTGTCCTCATTCTCAACTAATAAATGCTCTTCCACTTTCGGCATTAATTTTTTGATGTTTTCGTCCTGGAATAAACTCCATACCTTTTCTATTTCTGCGTCAATGATCATTTCTTCTCTCCATTTAACCATTCCTGCTCCTCCTCTTAGGTTCACTTTCTATCATTATCCCATTCAAACATTCAAAATTCACGTTCCTTTACTCCAGTCGAACCATTGTGCAAATTGTCCGCTGCTTAAAATGTCGTTGATTCACCTGTGCTTGAATTAATCGTCAGCAGCTTTATAATGGAAAAAAGAACGGAGTGATAAAGTGAAGACCGCTACTGTATTAATTTTATTCATACTTGCAATGCAATTGATCACCGCAGCAAATGCGCTCATTTTCAATGGCGTGCTGAATGATCTTGTCTTTTGGTTCAATTCAGCTTTATTCATGGGAGCCATGGCGTTTTATGTTTACCGCATGGACAAAGACAAAACAGCAGCTGGAAAAAAATAAAAGCAGCAAGACGGCATTCGTCTTGCTGCTTTCTGCGTTATTTGCTTATCGTTGGCTAACTGATTTTTCAAGATGGCTGACTTGGTTGTAATTTTGGATAATCCAATTATCTTTATCGAAATAAATATGGCTAAGGCAGGCATTCAACAGCCGGGTTTTTCCGGAGCCAATTTCCCCGTCCGACAGCTCACCGAGTATGGCATTGATAACGCCCCCGTGTGACACCAATAAAACACGCTGCTCGGGATAGCGGTCGTTGATGACCTTCAGGCCGGTTGCCAAGCGTTCGGCAAACAAAGCGTTATCTTCCTGATTCGGATAATGCCTGTCTGGATATGTGAGCGCCCGTTCTTCAAAGGTCAGTCCTTCCGCATCCCCAAAATGTTTTTCCGCAAACTCTTCCATTTCCAGCAGAGGCAACTCCAGACTCTCTTTGATGATTTCAGCAGTCCGGCGAGCGCGCTGCAACGGACTCGTAATGATTAAGTCCCATTCAGAGGCGATTAAATGAGCACCGCATTGTGCTGCCTGTTGAATACCTGTTTCGTTTAAAGGGATATCGGTTTTTCCTTGAATTTTTCCTTGTGCGTTCCAATCCGTTTCCCCGTGGCGAATCAAACAAACGATAGTCATATTTTGTCACCTCTTTATTTCTAATTGATATTTTTTTATTTTATCACAAAAAGACAGACCCCTCATCTGAAAAGCTTACAGGTTTCCGGTTATTCAATATGTAGACAGCTCAAGCAAATTGCCATCGGGATCGCGGATATAGACAGATTCCAGCTCTCCTTCAGCTCCTGTCCGTTTGACCGGGCCTTGTGCAATTGGTATTTGCAGAAAAGCTAAATGCTCCATTACGAACGGAATCGGGGTATCCATTATAAAACAGAGGTCTCCACTCCCTGCAGTGGGAGCCGCTGCTTTTGGTTCAAACTCCTTTCCCTTTTCGTGTAAATTGATTTTTTGATGACCGAACGCTAGTGCTGTCCGTCCTTTGCCGAAATGCACCACCTCAACTCCTAATACTTCCTCGTAAAAACTGCAGCTTTTTTCTATGGAAGCAACAGTCAATACTAAATGATCCAATCGTTGAATCTTCATCAGAACACTCCTTATAGTTTCTTTTTAATTTATGTACCCTCTTTTTCTGTTAGTTGCCTTTTTTGATTTTTTAGATAAAACCTTATGTAAGAAACTACATTTATTAGTCTGAAAGCTCTTTCTCTCATTGTCCAGCCATGGAAAAACCCCCGTTTTTTTTCGGGGGCTGCTGCTATTCTTTCAATTCAATAGAAAATGTAGTCACTTCTTTGATTTTTCCTTCTTTGTCATCGTCCAATACATAAAAATCGCTGTAAGCATAAATTTTGGGCGCATCTCCTGCACCTTTCCGGATCATTCGCCCTTTTAATGCTGCTTCCCTGCCATTGGTCAAGGAAAGCTCGGTGGTATAATCCAGATCCGTGTAGCCCTCGTCCATGCCGAATGCCACATCGAGAAAAGCTTGCTTCCCGACAATCGGTTCTGAACCAACTATGGTCCAAACTACATCTTCCGTAATATTATCTTCGATAAACTGTCGGTTCCCCTGAAAGAAAGCATCATTGAACTGACGGAAAAAATCCGTGTTTTTTGCCGTTTTCATAACCAGCCGCTCCTCCCGGTCCTTCTCTCCTTTTTCGTCCTGCTTAATACCACGTGCCCTTTACTAACGATAGTTGCTGATGATTTTTTGCTTGATTAGCCTGTTTTCAAATACAGCTGGTGACAGAGCGATTGCATTTCAATCGGCATTCTGCTGATCCGATTGTTCACCTCTTTTCCTTTCATTTTTTATTTATGCGGCTCCGAAATCTTCGGTTCAATGCGTATTAATCAATACCCATTTTTTCTTTAATTCATACGCTAAATCCCTTGCTGAATGGATTTTTTTATCATTTGCTGAAAGATAAAAACAACCACTCCAGGATTGGTTCCTCCTGGAGTGGTTTTTTAATTATGCGGCTACTTTCACTTTGTTTTTCAACGAACCGGCGACGACCGCAGTCACTACTGCTCCTGCCAATATTGCCAGAACATACATTAAGATGCTGGCAACGCCACCGTCAACAAGTCCGATGACGAAAACACCGCCGTGAGGTGCACGGAGTCCGATGTCAAACAGCATAACCAATGCTCCGGTAACTGCAGCTCCTGCCACTGATGCCGGAATGACGCGGGCCGGATCGGCTGCAGCAAACGGGATTACGCCTTCAGTAATAAAGCAAGCACCGAGTACATAAGCAGTCTTGCCGGCTTCACGTTCAGGTCTAGTGAATTTATTTTTGAACAAGGTAGTTGCAATGGCCATACCAAGCGGAGGAACCATTCCTGCCGCCATGACAGTTGCCATGAAATTGAAGTTTTGTGCATCCAGCATTGCGATGCCGAATGTATAAGCGGCTTTGTTGATTGGACCGCCCATATCGATGGCCATCATACCACCAAGCAGCAACCCTACAAGTACCAGGTTTGTACCGCCTAGGCTTTCAAGAAAAGCAGAAATGCCTGTATAAACTTTAGTTAACTGTGGATTAACGAGCATCATGATAATCCCGGTGATAGCAATGGCAAATACCGGATAGAACAGGACCGGTTTCAACCCTTCAAGTGAATTCGGCAAACCGGAAAATGCTTTCTTGACCAGCAAAGTTACATAACCTGCAAGGAATCCGGCAATCAATCCGCCAAGGAATCCAGAACCGCCGCTTGCCTCTTCAACACCGGTCACCGTAATCGCGATCAAACCGCCGATCATCCCTGGTGCAAATCCAGGACGATCAGCAATACTCATGGCAATAAAGCCGGCAAGTACAGGAACCATTAAGAAGAAAGCATTGCCGCCGCCGATGGTGCTTAGCATGGCAGCGAATTCATTGTATTCGGGACTATCAGGATTTGCTGCATTGATGCCCCAGAAGAAGGAGATGGCAATCAGGATACCGCCGCCGACAACGAATGGCAGCATGTTTGATACCCCGTTCATCAAATGCTTATAGAAGCCGCCTTTGGTCTCCCCAGTATCTGCTTCGTCTTTAGATTTATCATGTTTATAAGTTGGTGCATCGCCTGTTACAGCACGTTCCAACAAGTTATCCGTTTCGTAAATCGCCTTGCCCACCGCTGTCTGGATGACCGG
>JASLAI010000396.1 GCA_030147225.1 Planococcus sp. (in: firmicutes)
AGTCGATGTAATCGACAATTTTTTCTGAGTCGACATGGTGGGCTACACGAATCCCCATTTCTTTTTCCGGTTGGATGACACGGTCTGCACCAACTTTATGCAGAATTTTTTCATGCTGCAAATCTCTT
Source organism: Planococcus sp. (in: firmicutes) (assembly GCA_030147225.1). Lineage (GTDB taxonomy): Bacteria > Bacillota > Bacilli > Bacillales_A > Planococcaceae > Planococcus. Next base: position 129 of record JASLAI010000396.1, read on the forward strand.
GCTTTTACCCAGACCTTTGGTAAACCAAGTTCTTTCAACATTAAAGTGCATAAGACACTGGCTTGGAGATCGTCTCCAATGGCCACTATGGCATGTTCAAAATTACGTACTCCCAGAGAGTTCAGCTGATTTTTATCTGTAGCATCCGCAATCACTGTAAAAGAAGCGGAATTCGCCACCGCATCGACTTTCTCTGGATCTGTATCGATTGCCATTATCTCATGACCCAGGGTATGAAGCTCCCTGCATACACTGCTGCCGAAGCGCCCCAACCCGATGACCACAATCTGTTTTTTCACACGTTTCCCTCTTTTCTATTTCTTCTTCTTTACTTTATTCGCAAATTGCCTTGATTGCAATCAATGGTGTTGGACTTTTCAACAGCTAACTGATACAAAGAAACTATAAAGTCTTACTATTCAAATAAAGGAGGGTAATTATGCAAACTTTAAAGTATACACTGGTCGATGTTTTCACGAGCCATTCTTTTGGCGGCAACCCGCTGGCAGTTTTTCATGACGGCTCAGGGTTGGAGTCAAAAACTATGCAGTATATTGCTAATGAACTCAATTTGTCAGAAACGGCATTTATCTGTCCTCCCAAGAATCCGCAAAACCAAATCAGTCTCCGGATTTTCACTCCTCAAGTAGAATTGCCGATAGCGGGCCATCCCACTATCGGAACAGCTTATGTATTGGCTTATCTGAAAATGCTGCCTTCAGAACATGGGCTTAATGAATGGATTATCGAAGAAGGATGGGGAGACGTCGCGGTAACCGTCCATAAAGAAGCAGAAAAGATCATCAAAACCGAAATGCTTCAGCCGCTTCCTGCTTTTGGTGAAATATTGGCTAGGCAAGCCCTTGTGGCAGATTTGCTGTCACTGCCAAAAAGTGAACTGGAGACAAGTTTACCGATACAAACGGTGTCTTCAGGTCTTCCTTTTCTGTTTGTTCCTCTCCGCTCTCTGGCCGCTATGAGAGAAATCAAGTTTCGAACCGATGTTTGGGAACGCCATTTCAGCGGCGATCCAGACCGTCAGAACATTTTCGTCTTTACAACCGAAACAGAGCATGATGAATCTACTGTCCATTGCAGAATGTTTGCTCCGGCTATGGGCATTTCAGAAGATCCTGCAACCGGTGCCGCCTCCGGCCCTTTGGGTGCTTATCTGGTGGAGCACAGTGTTATCGCTCACAGCGAAGAAGGAATTTATTCCATCCGCAGTGAACAAGGCATTGAAATGGGAAGACCCAGTTTCCTCGACATCACAATCAATAAGGAAAAGGCGAAGTACAAAGAGATCAAAATTGGTGGAAACGCGATAGTCGTAGGACAAGGTGAGTTATATGTTCCTTAGGCAGTATTGAACACTGACGGATTTCTAAAAAATGAGCGGTACTTGAAAATTATTTCATACAAAATAATCGAGTTAACGTGAACATAAAGAGGCGAATACGGGTTTCAAGGTTTTTAACCTTGGCCTGTATTCGCCTGTTGCTTCATTTGTAATAGTCAGATATAAACTTTCTGTTCCGTTCTTAATGAGCGGTAACAAGCGTCAATGATCCGCATATTCTTCACGGTAGAATCGGTTGTAATGACGGGCTCTAAATCCTTCAAAACTGCATTGGAAAAATCCTCAATTTCCAGCCTGTAAATATCTCCAGGTATTTTTTCCATCCGTTCTATTCCATCTTTACGAACCACTACGATGCCCATGCCGCCATTGATATCCGGACGGAAAGCAAATGGCACTTTAACGCTTCCTTTTGTGCCTATTACCTCGTATTCGTTTCTGCTGATCATGTCAAAGCTGCAGTCGAATAGAGCTCGGACACCGTTGCTCATCTTCATTTGGACAATACCTGTCAAATCGATTCCTTTTACCGGATCCAACTCTCCTTGAGCCGTCACTTCCACTGGTTCAGCATCGGTAATGTGGCGAATAACCTGAATGGAGTAGCATCCAACATCGTAGATGCTGCCGCCTCCCATTGCAGCATCCATCCGTATATCCGACGAACGGTTATGTAAGTAAAACGAGTGGCTCGATTTTATCAGCTTAATTTCCCCTATTTCTCCTGAAGCAATGATTTCCTTTACCCGAGCATGTTGAGGATGTAATTGGTACATAAATGCTTCCATCAACTTGACGCCATTTTCCCGGCACGCTGAAATCATTTCTTCAGCCTCTGCTTCGCTTAAGCCAATCGGTTTTTCACACAGAATATGCTTGCCTTTTTTGGCTGCACGGATCACCCATTCTTTGTGCAAATGATTCGGAAGCGGTATATAGACGGCATCAATTTCTGGATCTTCCAACAGTTCTTCATAACTCTCATAAGCCTTTGGAATTTGCAACTCCTGAGCTGCCGCATGCACCTTGTTGGTGCGGCTTGCTATGGCGACAATTTCAGCATTGTC
>JASLAI010000369.1 GCA_030147225.1 Planococcus sp. (in: firmicutes)
CTCACGAAAACGGCAGCTTGAACAAGAATGGACCAGTGTTCAAGAGCAATTTCAAAAATCAAAAGAGCAATTGGCAAGTGCGGTGGTTTCTGTCCAGCATGCCAAAGCTACAGCAGCAGAAATAACTCAAAAAAGAGAGAAGGCACAGCAGCAATTTGCTGAAGCCTTAGCGAAATCGGCATTTGATTCCGAAGAAGCTTATCAGCAGGCGAAATTAACGGATGCAGTATTTGCCGAATTGAAAAAGGATATTTTAGAATTCAATCAAGTCCGTCACACCCTAATACAGCAAGTCAGAGAACTGCAGGAATTGCTCGCTGCACAAAGTTGGAAAGACTTGAGTCAGGCAGAAGCAGAGCTGAAAGAATTGAAAGACAGTTATGAGCAAGCACTTGCAGAGCGCAATCGTTCTCAAGATTTTGCAAGCGCGAGCGTGGGGCTAATTGCTAGTATTCAGGAAGTGATCGGAAAAGCACTTGAAGCTGAGCAAAACTTAAACCGAATTGCGGACTTGCATGATATGATACGCGGTCAAAATGGCTTGAAGATTTCATTTGAACGCTATCTGCAGATTGAATATTTAGAGCAGATCATCCTGTCTGCCAACGAGCGGCTGAAGAATTTATCCAATGGACAGTTCCACTTGATTCGCAGTGACCGCCAGGAATCGCGTGGCAAACAAAGCGGGTTGGGCTTAGATGTTTACGATGCTTACACAGGCCAGACGCGTGACGTAAAGACCATGTCAGGCGGGGAAAAATTCAATGCTTCGCTATGTTTGGCACTTGGAATGGCGGATGTCATTCAAAGCTTCCAGGGGAATGTCTCGATCGATACAATGTTCATCGATGAAGGCTTCGGTTCGCTTGACGAAGAATCGCTCAATAAATCAATTGAAACCTTAATCGACCTGCAAAAATCAGGACGGATGATCGGTGTCATTTCACATGTGCAAGAATTGAAAGCAGCGATTCCCGCAATATTGGAAGTCGAGAAATCAAAAGAAGGCTATAGCCGCACAAAATTCCTTCTCAAATAAATCAAGGGTTTGCTGACTGGCGCGTTTGAAATTTCTTGTATAAGTGAATGATAAAAGCAACAGGTAAATTGCGGAAGGTGATACGGTGGACACAGCTCTTTACTTTTTCTTTACAGCTGCTTATATTGGCCTTACGATTTGGGGAGTTACACAACAGCAATCATGGAACTTTACGGCATTCTTGTACCTGGTGCTGGTTGGCCTCATTTACGATAATGGCATAATTGCAATCGGAAAATATATCGGAGAGGGATCGGTCCTGGAGACCCTGAACGTACTTCGTTTCTGGAGTCATGCTTTCTTTACGCCGCTGCTGGTTTTGTTCTGTTGGGGAGCAATGAATTTGGCTGGCATCAGATGGGCAAGACAAAGGGCAGTGTTCTACGGGTTTACGCTATACACTGCAGCATTAATTATTATCGAACTGACTTTTGAGACTTGGGGCTTAGAGCTTATTACGGAACAACAATACAGCGTGTTGCGCTATGTATCAGCAGAACTAGCCTCAGGGCCGCCGATAATGGTTCTACTTGTAACAGTTGCTCTTGTTTTTACTGGGGCAGTGTTGTGGAGAAAGGCCGGCTGGAAATGGATGCTGATTGGGGCAGTGATTATGGGCGTCGGCAGTGCAGTGCCAATCCCTGTGGACAGTTCCGCGGTTACCAACGCATTTGAGCTGTTCTTGTTGTTTACACTGGTTTGGACGAAAAATCGTTTGGAAACCAATGAAAAATCAAAGGGGTTTAAAAAATGAAAAATTTCAGTTTTAAAGCGCGAATCATTTATTTCGGTGCAATTGCCCTGATCAGTCTAGCTTTCTTCGCTTTACAGCTGACTGCTGTATTGCAGGAGTCAAATGGAATAGGCTCTATTATTCTTATGATTTTATGGGCGCTTATGGCGTTATTTGGCTTGGCCGGTCTTGGATTTGCTTTAAAAAACAAGAACCGTCAGAAAAACTGACGGTTCTTGTTTTTTAGGATGGAAAGACGGAATAGTTCATAAATTTAGGAAATGATAAGGCCTTCGCTATATATGGTAAAGTTAGAATAAGGAAGCAAAGGGGAGGCAATGAAATGGGAAAGAAATTAAGTCCACAGGAAGTCATTGATTTAATTGATTCGAAAGCAGATCTGATTGTGCCAATTGCCAATGGGGAGCCGATTCGGTTATTGGACATATTGGAAGAAAATGCAGAACAATTGGATGGGGTAAAGATTCATCAGATGTTGGCTTTGCGGTCACGTCCGTACATTCAAGGTGAAATAGAGCAGTTGCAGCATGTTTCATATTTTCTGAGTGGTGCTACGCGTCAAGTATATCAGCGGGCCAAGATGGATCTGGTTCCAAATAATTTCCACGAAATGCCGCGTATGCTCCAAAAAGTCACGAAAATGTCCATGATTTTGACAGTGGCATCGCCAATGGATGAGCACGGGTATTTCACATTGGGAACACAAGCTGATTATGTGGCTGATTTCATCGGAAAGGTACCGTTTATCCTGGAAGTGAACGATCAAATGCCCCGTACATATGGCCGC
>JASLAI010000138.1 GCA_030147225.1 Planococcus sp. (in: firmicutes)
TGACCTTGTCTACAGTCTGAGCGTTTTGCATTCATCATGCAAAACGCTTTTTTGAATTGCGAATCGTTATTCTTCTACTTTGATCAAATCAGCCTTAACGATATGGAAAATACTTAAGACAATTGTCTTTCCTTCAATATCCTTCACTGGGAAAAGACTTACGGCCACGCCCGAAAAATGATCTTCAAGAGGTCCTTCAATTCGAATGTTTTCCAAGTATTCTCCTGTGGTTAAAAGAATGTTATAGATATGGAACTTCTGCTTCATAATAATTCCTCCTAGTGGCATTCTTGCGAAATTCACAGGGCGAGGGTGGGCATAAGGTCAGCTATCGTATAAACTAATTATAAGGCAAAACGGTGTTTGACAGATAGGATGGGGAACGATGAAATCGGAAATTTCAATTAAAATAAGTGATAAATATAAAGTGGAATACACCAAAGGGTATCCTTTAATTTCTAAAGAGGCGCTGGAAAATCCTGATCTTCTGAAAACAGAGGGAAGCATTTTGAAGCTGGTTGATAAGCAGGGGCATTTTCTAGCTAAGGGCTATTATGGTCTGCAAAATAAAGGTTTTGGCTGGATCTTGACGCGCGATGAAAATGACAACATTGATCAGGCATTTATAGAACGCAAGCTGGCAGCTGCTATCAACCGCAGACAAGCATTCTTCAGCAACCCGGAGACGACGGCTTTTCGTGTGTTTAATGGCGAAGGCGACGGCTTTGGCGGATTAATCATTGATTACTACGCTGGCTTTTATTTGCTTAGCTGGTACAGTGAAGGGGTTTACACTTTTAAGGACCAAGTGATTGCGGCGCTTCAGAACGTTGCCGAATGTAAAGGCATTTACCAGAAAAAACGATTCGACACAAAAGGGCAATACATTGAAGAAGATGATTTCGTAACGGGCGAACGCGGCGAATTCCCACTAATTGTTAAAGAGAATGGTGTGAACTTTGCTGTTTACCTGAACGACGGGGCCATGACAGGTATCTTTCTGGACCAGCGGGATGTACGAAATGCCATTAAGCAGAAGTACGCTAAAGGCAAAACGGTGCTCAATACCTTTTCGTACACGGGCGCTTTTTCAGTAGCGGCGGCAATCGGCGGAGCGGTAAAGACAACGAGTGTAGATCTGGCGAAGAGAAGCTCCAGCAAGACCATTGAACAGTTCAGCGTCAATGGCATTGATTTTGAAACACAGGATATTCTGGTTATGGATGTCTTCAATTATTTTAAGTATGCCAAACGCAAAGAATTGAAGTTCGACGTAGTCATCCTGGATCCGCCAAGCTTCGCGCGTTCGAAAAAATACACCTTTAGTACTTCCAAGGATTATACAAATCTGATGAAAGAAGCGATTGCCATTACAGAAAAGAATGGTGTTATTGTCGCTTCGACAAACAGTGCCTCTTTTGGAATGAAGAAATTTAAGGGGTTTATTGATAAAGCATTTAAAGACCTCGGCAAAAAATACAGCATTGTGGAGGAATACACATTGCCGAACGATTTCCGAGTGCAAAAGGAATTCAAAGAAGGCGATTATCTGAAGGTTCTTTTTGTTAAGCTGGGTTGAGGAATAATGATAGTGTAAAACGGAGGGTCTTGAAGACTCTTTGATAGGTAGAAAGCGAGTTTTGACCTTTTTATAATCTAACAGCTAAGTATGTGTCTAAAATTTGTGTGCGACCTTAAAGCGCTACCCGATTTCTTCGCAAATTCCTGTACAGTACTCCCTTCCAATTTTATAATAGAGGCAGATTGTGAGGGATAGTTGATGTTTAAAAATGCACTGGGAACATTTCGTTTTATAGGACTGCTTGAAGGCAGTTCATTATTGATTTTGCTTTTTATTGCCATGCCATTAAAATACTTCTTTGAATTTCCGGAAGCTGTCAGCATAATTGGACCTATTCATGGGGCGCTGTTCAGTATTTACATCTTAGTTACGATCTATATGACGTTCATCTTCAGATGGCCGTTCCGCTTTTCGGTTGGTGCCGTTATTTCTGCCTTTTTGCCATTTGGCAACTTTGTTTTAGACAAGCGACTTGAAAATTGGCAGCAACTGAAAACTTCAGCCGCTTAAGTGCTGCATAAACAAGTAGTACATTAAACACCTGCATGAGTTTCTGCAGGTGTTTTTGCTTTGTGAATTCCTCTATAATGAAAATATTGTAAGTTATAGACCCGCATTGGAGGTTGCATCATGACAAAAGCGGTTAGTTCTTCTTCTTTAGCCGGAAATCCAGTTTACCCGGTGATGTTTGCGATTGGCGGCTGCCATTTGTTGAATGATTCTTTGCAGTCCGTAATTCCAGCCATGTTCCCGATACTTGAAGCGAACCTTGGTTTAACATTCACACAATTAGGTTTGATCGCTTTTATGCTGAATATCGTCGCTTCTGTGCTGCAGCCGGTTGTAGGATTCATTAGTGACAAAAAGCCAATGCCTTTTGCACTTCCACTCGGCATGACAAGCTCTTTTGTCGGTATTGCGGGATTAGCATTTGCGCCGGAGTATTGGATGATCCTCGTGTCAGTCATGTTTCTTGGCCTGGGTTCCGCAATTTTTCATCCGGAAGGCTCCCGTGTTTCCTATATGGCGGCTGGATCCAAAAGGGGCCTCTCTCAGTCAATTTATCAAGTGGGCGGAAACTCCGGACAAGCATTGGCGCCACTGATCAGTGCTTTCATCTTGGTGCCACTCGGGCAGACAGGAGCTGCTTTGTTTCTGTTTGTCGCTGCCTTTGGTATATTCATACTGACAAAAATCTCGTTCTGGTACAAACAGCAACTGGAGCAGGAAAAGCTTCAGAAAGTGAAGAAAGTGCTGCTTTCTTCGCTCCCAGAAATGACGAAAAAGCAGGTGGGCATTGCTTTGTCGCTTTTGATGATCATTATTTTTGCCCGTTCTTTCTACGTCACCAATATGACGAGTTTTTATATTTTCCATTTGATTGAATCTTACGGCCTGACAATTCAACAAGGACAGCTGTATGTCTTCCTGTTTCTTGGAGTGGGTGCAGCTGGCACTTTCTTTGGAGGACCTATGGCAGATAGAATCGGGCGGAAGAATGTGATCCTTCTTTCCATTATTGTCCCGATTCCGCTAGCGGCTTTATTGCCGTATCTGCCGCTTTATGCTGTCCTGTTTTTCTTGGCGTTGATCGGCTTCTTCATTATGTTGAGTTTTTCTGTCACAGTCGTTTACGCACAGGAGCTCGTTCCCAGCAAGATTGGAACGATGGCCGGCTTGACGGTTGGTTTGGCTTTCGGCATGGGCGCCATCGGAGCTGTTGTCATCGGGATACTGATGGATGCTATTGGAGTTTACGAAACCATGATTGTTGTGTCCATCTTGCCGATCATCGGCTTGGTCGGTCTCTGGCTGCCGCGTGACCAAAAAATTACAGCCGCTTCATAAAGCGGTATGAACCGGAAAAGGGGAATGTTAGATGACAAAGGAATTGCCGGAAGTACCAACTGAAATAAGAACGGAGCGTCTGCTGCTGCGTATGCCAAGACCTGGAGACGGGGCTGTCGTGAACGCAGCTATTCAAGCCTCCCTTGATGAATTAAAGCCTTGGCTTGGATTTGCGTTGGAAGAGCCATCTCCGCAAGATACGGAAATCAACCAATTGGAAGCGCACCTGAATTTTATTAAAAAGGAAGTGTTGCGTTACTTGATTTTTGACAAAGAGACTGGAAACTTTATTGGCAGTACTGGATTTCATAGTATTGAATGGGATGTGCCGAAAATGGAAATTGGCTATTGGCTGGACTCCAGAGCTAGCGGAAAAGGTTATATGGCGGAGGCAGTATCAGCATTGACCGATCTGGCTTTTATGAGGCTGAAATGCCGTCGCCTTGAAATTCAATGCGATGCTGAAAATCTCAAAAGCCGGGCAATTCCGGAAAAACTCGGCTTTGTTCTGGAAGGAGTTCTGCGTAACGACGAACGGTCAGTAGACGGCAAGCGGTTAACCGATACATGCATTTACGCCAAATTCACTTAACTCATTTCAAAATGAACAGGGGCTTTTATTATGAAGAAGAAAGAACAAGATGGCGGATTGAAACCATTCATTTCATTGCTATTGTCTCTGAAGATTCCTAAACTGGCTTTGGCTGTCGGCCTATTCGCCAGTTTGATCACCACTCTCGTAGGTTTAGTAGTGCCACTGTTGACCAAAAATCTGGTCGATGGCTTTTCTCTGGAATCTTTGAGCGTACCGCTGATTGTGGGAATTGTCCTTGCTTTCATTGTCCAGGCTGTCATCAATGGCGTGTCGATTTACCTGTTGAGCATGGTTGGACAGCGGGTTGTGGCGGGTTTAAGAGAACGAATGTGGGCTCAATTGATCCGGTTGCGTGTCAGTTATTTCGATCAGCATTCCAGCGGAGAGACAGTGAGCCGTGTCGTCAATGATACAGGCATCGTACGGAATTTGATCACGGATCATTTTCCTTCCTTCGTTACAGGCATTATTTCCATTATTGGAGCAGTGATCATTTTAGTTATCCTGGATTGGAAAATGACTTTGGTCATGATGCTGGCGGTGCCGTTGACGATTGCGGTCATGATTCCATTAGGACGTCAAATGGCCAAGATTTCCCGCAATTTACAGGACGAGACTGCTCAGTTTACGGGGCATGTGCAACAGACCTTAGGTGAAATCCGTTTGATGAAATCTTCGACAGCTGAAGAGGTTGAAGAAGCAAGAGGCATACAGGGAATCCATAAACTATTCACACTCGGCATGAAAGAAGCGAAAATCTATGCGTTAATTGCTCCGCTGATGTACTTGGTCGTGATGGTGGTCATTGTATCGATTATTGGCTACGGCGGAATTCGTGTTGCAAACGGGGAAATGTCTACAGGATCGCTGGTC
>JASLAI010000143.1 GCA_030147225.1 Planococcus sp. (in: firmicutes)
CTTTGAAAAAGACAGCAACTCACGTTCCTCTAATTTCTTTGAAAAATTAAAAGCGGTTGAAACGTGCATTACACCAAATTTGGCCACATCCGAGATGGAAGCTCCTTTTAAGTGGTAGGAGATCCAAAGAATATGGTGCTCATTAATATTCAAGTCATAAGGTTTTATCCACATTTGCCAATCTTTTTCTACCGCTTTCCAAAGCGCTTTTGATAATTGACCGATGCGTTGGCTAAACAACATAGCTTCTTTCATGGTATATTCCTTCTCGTTCACGCAAGCACCAACTTTCCTCCGAAATATTTTCTTTATTATAGCAGTAAAGCAAACGTAATTAAAGTAAGAATAGTAAAATAATTTACAGGAAAAATAAAAATAAGGAAGAGAAGTGGCAGGGAGAGGATTACGTGCAATTGGCGAGATCAAAAGTAAAGAACATCGGAGCTGAGATTGAATAAACGCGGAGATCATCTCGGAAAACTTATAAGGAAATAAACTTTTTCAAAACATCAATCTCCTGGCCTTCTCAATTGGAAAATGCTTTGAATGACAGCTAGGTATTAAACTAAATCAACAAAAAAAGCTGCCCGAGGGCAGCTGCTGTTTATGCGCTTTGTGTATCATCGTCAACTTTTTCTTTTTTAGGCTTATCATCATCATCGTCATCATCTTTTTTGTTTTTGCTGATGGTGTTCTGCAATTCTTCAATGGCATTTTGGATAGCCATAATCTCGAGCTGAAGATGTTCTTTAGCGGGAGCGGTGCTCTCCGTCCATGTTTCAAGTGAAGCTTTCAATCCATCAACTGTTTCAGGCAGCTGTGATTTCGCTTCCTCCGTCAAATGATTGACAGATTCCTTTAAGTTGTTCACTTTTTCTTTTAGTTCATTTAAATACTCTTTCCATTCAGCTGAAGTCGATTTCATGTTTGTCCGAAATTCCTGCCCGGATTGTGGAGCAGAGAATAAAGTGGCTGCAGCTCCTGCTGTCAACCCTGTAGCAAGTCCTAAGAAAAACCTCGATGCTTTCATATACAAAACGCCCCTTTCTTCCTATAAGCTTCTTTTCCTCTATTTTACCTAATTAAAACATAAAGATGAATGACTATTCAATAAAAAAAGCTTTTCGCCAAAAATAAAGGCGAAAAGCTTACTTTTTATGCAGTTTGAGAAACTGCTGTTTCGAACTTTGAACGCTTGACCAATGTAATGACAATCGGGTAAATAAAAGCGAATGCTACTCCATTCATCAATACTGCAGGCAAAACCACAGTGGCAATCAACAGGCCAAAAGGAATGTTGGCGCCAATGATAAAAATAGCTGCAGAAAGGAAAATCGCTCCAGACAATAAAGTGCCGACTGCACATAGGGCGATGGTAACAGGCAATTTGGAAACGAATTTTTTCAAAATCATAACCAGCGCGAGGAAAACAAAAGCCGTGATGAATTTATCGATGACATTCGGGAAAAATCCGCCTGGGAATGTAGAAAATAGACCCGATAAGACACCCGTCGTGACAGCCAATAAAAACACATTTTTTACATTTGGGAATAACAGAATACCGACAAACATCATCGTTAACATGAAATCCGGTTTCATCCCACCGTTAATGCCTGGAATTACCACATAAAGTGTAGCTCCGACGCTAACCAGCAACGCCATTAAAACTAAGTTCTTCGTATTCATTTCTCATCTCTCCTCAGCTATATGCTTTTTGCTTTTTCCCGGTCGTGTCCTCGTGACCGCCGGCGAAAAACTTATTCTGATTCTATCTTGTCTGTTGTAGAAAATCAAGCATCAGCGGTTAACTTTTCTTTCACGCTTTCCGCTAGTTCCTGAATCCGTTCGGAAGTAAACTCTTTTTCTTTAGTCATCCATTTGGCACCAAATCCGTCAGTTTCTCCGTAGCGGGGAATAAAGTGCATGTGGAAATGGAAGACACTTTGTCCAGCTTTGGCACCGTTGTTGTTTAGCAAGTTCATGCCCTCAGGCTGGAACGTGTCGTTGATGGCTTTCGCAATTTTAGGTGCAATGGAAAACAAGTTGGCCGCTTCCTCAGGTGATAAGTCATAAACAAATTCACGGTGGGTTTTAGGGATAAGTAAAGTATGGCCTTTTGACAAGGGCATGATATCCATAAAAGCAAAAACATGTTCATCTTCATAAATTTTCACACTCGGGATTTCGCCTGCAATGATTTTGCAGAAAATACAATTAGTCATTGGTATCATCCTTTCCATTTTTCCCATTTTACCATATTTGCCATATCCGAAAAGAATTCGACAGTTAGTTTTGATACAATAGTTTAATAGAAAGAAAGAGGTGTTGTGCATGGCTATTTTGGAAGTGGATGCGTTGACGGGTGGATACACACGCAAACCCGTTCTGCAGGAAGTGTCGTTCTCGATAGGCAAAGGGGAACTTGTCGGTCTGATCGGCTTGAATGGTGCAGGGAAAAGTACCACCATTAAACACATCATCGGATTGATGCAGCCGAAATCGGGGCAAATCCGTTTGAATGGCAAAACCTTTGAAGAAGATATGGATACGTACCGTTCCGCTTTTTCATATATCCCGGAAACACCGGTCTTATATGAAGAGCTGACGTTGCGAGAACATCTTGAATTGACTGCGATGGCCTATAACCTGGATCCAAAGCTGTTTGAAAAACGTTCTGCTGAACTGCTGAAAGAATTTCGGATGGAGAAACGCCTCAAGTGGTTCCCATCACATTTCTCAAAAGGAATGCGCCAAAAAGTGATGATCATGAGTGCGTTTCTGGTGAATCCCGCTCTTTACATTATCGATGAGCCGTTTGTTGGTTTAGATCCTTTGGGTATTAAATCCTTATTGGATCAAATGGAAAAGCAAAAGAAAAAAGGGGCATCGGTATTGATGTCCACGCATATTCTGTCAACAGCTGAGCGCTATTGCGACCGGATTATTCTGCTCCATAACGGACGGGTGCGGGCAAGCGGAACAATGGCCGATTTACGGAAGGCGTTCAATATGCCTGCTGCTTCACTGGACGATTTGTATATTGCGATGACCGAGGATGAGCAAAATGAAGAATTTGCATGATGTCTGGTCGAGAAGACTGCACAAATATACAATCGAAGTCCAAAACTACTTAAAATACATTTTTACGGGTCATATCGCCGTTGTCTTGCTGTTCGCACTTGGTGCTGCAGGATTTGCATACAGTGAATGGATTCAGGATATCCCGCCCGAATTTCCGGCAGCCTTGTTGTTAGCAGTGCTGTTCGGCTTGCTCCTGGCTATCAGTCCGCCATCGACTTTGTTGAAAGAAGCAGATTCCGTGTATTTTTTGCCTTTGGAAAGCAAATTGGATGAATTTATAAAGCCGGCATTGAAATGGACGTTTCTTTCCCAGCTGTACTTGCCAATTGTGGTCTTTATTGTTTCCTTGCCGATGGTTAATGCAATCTATGGACTGCCATCGTCCTATTTGATCGGCTTTCCCATTTTGCTGTTGCTGATCAAATGGTGGAATATCCAGACAGAATTCGCTTTTCGAAAGCAAGGGGCAGGGGAAAAAGTTTGGATGGATCGACTAGTACGTTTTCTATTGGTCGGATTCTTTGTTTATTTTTATGTGGAAGAACAGTTGATTGTTGCAGTTCTTGTCCTGTTCATGATCATCTTTTACGGCAAATGGATTGGCCGTAAAGCGATTGGCAAACCTTTCGCTTACGATCACTTTATTTCACTTGAAGAAAATCGGATGCTTCGCTTTTATCAATTTGCCAATTATTTCACCGATGTTCCACATCTGAAGGGTAAAATAAAAGCCAGGTCCTGGTTGAATTGGATTTACCGATTCATTAAACCAGGGCCAAGAAACGCTCATTTGTATCTCATACTAAGAACCTTTATCCGCTCAGACGAATTGTTCTATCTATGGGTACGATTGACCGCCATCATTATGGTGGGTACGTGGTTTATCCCGTTCCAAATCGGCGTCGCATTGTTTGCGGGGGCATTGGCATTCGCGACAGTGATTCAAATCTGGCAGGGACTGACACATACGCAGCATTTCCGGATGGACAATCTGTTTCCGTTGACTAAATTCAGCAGACAATTGGCAGTCCGGAAACTCATTATGGCGATGCAGCTGCTGCAAAGCATTGCAGCAGCGGTTGTCTTACTGTTCTTGGAAGAACCCATTACTGCATTGATGACTTTTGGGGTCATTTTAGCTGTCTCCTTGATCACTGCTGCTGTACTAAAAAGCAAAAAAAATTAAAACAAGCTCAGCATCTGAATAAGAGATGCTGAGCTTGTTTTTTATTTATGAAAATTAACAGCAGCAGAGCCAAGTGTTTTAGCAGCGATAAGCATGGCTTCTTCTTTAAAGTCGAATTTTGGATGATGGTGAGGATAGACATCTCCATCAGGCATGGCTCCTGTAAAGAAGAAGGCTCCTGGAATCTCTTCCAGGTAATAAGCGAAATCCTCTCCTCCCATTTGAGGTGGGCAATCGTAGACTTCTTCAACACCCGGAACCGTTTCTGCCATATCTTTGATATACAGGGTTTCTGTCTCGTGATTAATCACAGGCGGATAGCCGCGTTTGAAATTAAATTCGTAGCGGCTGTTGTTAGCCATGCTGGTTCCTTCTATGACACGCTCCATTTCTGTTTCCATCAAACTGCGGACATCTTCCTTGAACGAACGGACTGTTCCAGATAACACAGCTTGGTCGGCAATAATGTTGAATGGATTCTGTGCTACAAATGAACCAACAGAGAGAACAGCAGATTCCAATGGGTCAACGCGTCTTGACACCAAAGGCTGTAAATTTGAGACAATCTGCGAACCAATTACAACGGCATCGATTGTTTCGTGAGGGCTGGCGCCATGGCCGCCGCGGCCTTGGACTTTCAGTTCAAAGCTATCTGCAGCAGCCATGATTGGACCGACACGCGTATCGATTCTGCCAAATGGCGTCGTGGACCAAAGATGAGTGCCAAAAATAGCGTCGACTCCATCCAATACCCCTGCTTCAATCATCGATTTCGCGCCGCCGGGAACCAGCTCTTCCGCATGCTGATGGATCAATACATACGTTCCAGCCAACTCATCACGCAGCGCGTGCAAGATTTTCCCGAGAACCAGCAAGGTCGCTGTATGACCGTCGTGTCCACAGGCGTGCATAACTCCGTTGACAGTTGATTTGTAAGGTACACCTTCTTTTTGGTCCTGTATCGGCAACGCATCAAAGTCAGCGCGCAATGCAACGGTCTTTCCGGGTTTTGCGCCTTGAATAGTAGCGACTACACCATTTCCACCGACACTATGCTCTACATCGACACCTATTTGTTCATAATAATGGCGTATGTAGCGGGCGGTTTTGATCTCATGAAAGGATGGCTCTGGATTCATATGCAGGTGACGGCGAATCTCTACCATCTCTGGGTATGCAGCATCTAACTCAGCGTATAGTTTTTCAATCATTTTCAAAACCCCTTTCTTTTTAGTAAGCATAGCATAATTAACAGTCTTTTTAAAAAAGCAATGGGTCATTTACCGGATGTGTATAGCTTGAGACAAAAAAACGCAGCCAATCCCAATTTACGGAAGTCGGCCACGCATTTTTGTATTTTCTTAGTAAGTGAAATTCATGTAAGATGCTGCAAAGTATACGATTAAAATGATAACCGATGGCAAGGCATAAGAAAATACAGAAGCACTTTTTTTCCGGTATAGAGAATACAAGGCCAGTAATGACATGATCAGAACGCCGACAGCGATAATCATATTCGCTCCAGAAACGTCCAACATGATAGGGCCAGCAGTATAGACAGGGTCTGACAAAGCCAAGATAATCATATTGAAGATATTGCTTCCTAGAATTGCCCCGACCGCCATATTGACATTGCTCAAACGCAACGCGACAAAGACAGAAATGGCCTCCGGAAGGGAAGTAGCTGCTGCAATTAGAAAACTGCCGATAAAGCTGGAACCAATGCCGGTTATAATGGCAATTTGATCTCCTGTAATTGATAACGCCGTACCCGCTGCAAGAATAACCAAAGCCGCGACGATGAAACGAACAATCGCAGCTTTTGGCGATAATGAAGCACTCGGATTTTCAGGCTCTTCTTCCGACTCTACGATTGCTTCTGCTTCAGGATCCAATGAAGGCAACTTGTTGATAACTACCATACCGACAATATAGGTAATTGCGAT
>JASLAI010000423.1 GCA_030147225.1 Planococcus sp. (in: firmicutes)
ATGCTTGGCCTCAAGTCGTTTAACAACAAATACGGCGATCGCTCCAACAATCACAATTGGTAACACAATACGGATAATGTCCAATGCCGATTCCATGTTAAAAACTCCCTTTCTAAATGTAGGAACTCACGCGTACCAAAAAAGAGAAAAATCCCAACTCTCTCCCAAACATGCCCTAGAGTTTACACAATGTCTTAACAATAAATATATTTTCTCAAAGGAGGAAATACTAGTTTCGTTTAAAAACAGACTGGGTACATAGGAGGCAAATACAAATTCTGGAGGAATCATCCGTGAAGAAAAAATGGATTCCAATGTTGCTTGCATGTGGGTTATTGGTCGCATCTCCCCTCTCATTTCAACCGGTGGAAGCCACAAGTCATGCATCCGCAGTTAAAGAAGACCAACTGCCAACCCGCCTTAAGAACTTAATGAATATTGCCCCGGAACATCAGTTTATTTTGCGCAAAGGCAGTGAACGCATTGAAGTGGAACTTCTCCAATGGACATTAGAACATTATGGACTGGAAACAGCGGTTGATGGAATTTTTGGATCTGTCACAGAAAAAAATGTTCGGCAATACCAGACAGACAAAGGCTTGAAAGTTGATGGCATTGTCGGCACCTATACGTGGGCGGCACTATACGGGGAACATGAAGAATCTGCAGATCCAGAAGGAAAACTGCCGGCCGAGCTCAGAAATTTAATGAATATTGCTCCGGAGCATCAGTTTATACTGCGTCAAGGAAGTACGCGCATTGAAGTGGAACTTCTCCAATGGACGTTGAATGAGTATGGACTAACAACAACGGTTGATGGAATCTTTGGGCCGAAAACCGACAGAAATGTCCGGCAATACCAGAAAGACAAAGGCTTGAAAGTCGATGGCATTGTCGGCACGAATACATGGGCCGCGATATACGGAGAATATTAGAAGGTGTTATTTCCGTAGCATCGTCCATTTAGGAAATTCATTTAAGTTTTGTGCACGCCAAAATAAGAAATGCCCATCCAGAAAATCGGATGGGCATTCTCATGTTCAATTATATATCGCTTCCCGGCCAGCTTAACCCGCCGTTAATCAATGTTATTGAACAGCTTCTGATCCTTTGAATACTATGGCTCTTACAATACGATCGGCGCTTTTTTCGCTTCTTTTTTGAATGTTCTTGTAGCCTCTACCGCTTTTTTCCAGCCATCATATAGGTTTTCGCTTTGTTCGGCAGGCATGTCGCTGGTGAACGTTTGATTTATCTGCCATTGCTTCGCTATTTCTTCTTTGTCTTTCCAGAAACCGACAGCGAGTCCTGCCAAATACGCTGCACCCAGTGCTGTTGTTTCCTGAATGACTGGACGTTCAACCGGAACATCCAGAATGTCGCTCTGGAATTGCATCAAGAAGTCATTCGACACCGCACCGCCATCGACACGCAAGGTTTTCAATTCAATCCCCGCATCTTTGATCATGACATCCACTACATCTTTTGTTTGGTAGGCGAGTGATTCGAGTGTCGCACGGATAAAGTGCGCTTTCGTCGTGCCGCGCGTCAATCCGAAAATGGCGCCGCGGGCATCCGTGTCCCAATAAGGGGTTCCGAGGCCGACAAATGCCGGCACCATGTATACGCCGTCTGTTGATTCGACTGATGTGGCATACGCTTCACTTTCCGGTGCTTGATCCAGAATTTTCAAGCCGTCACGCAGCCATTGAATGGCGGAACCTGCAACGAAGATGCTGCCTTCTAAAGCATATTCCACTTTGCCATCGACACCCCAAGCCAACGTGGTCAATAGGCCGTGATCTGAAACCACACCTTCTTCGCCAGTGTTCATCAGCATAAAGCATCCGGTTCCGTACGTATTTTTGGCCATTCCTTTTTCGAAGCAAGCCTGTCCGAACAAAGCAGCCTGCTGATCCCCGGCTATACCTGCAATCGGCACTTCGTGTCCGAAGAAATGGTAATCCACTGTATTAGCATAGACTTCAGAAGACTGACGAACTTCCGGCAGCATGCTTTTCGGCACTGTCAGGATTTCCAGCAGTTCATCGTCCCAAGCCAAATCGTAAATATTGTACATCAGCGTACGCGAAGCGTTGCTGTAATCCGTAATATGGGTTTTTCCCCCTGATAACTTGTAGACAAGCCAGGAATCAACCGTTCCGAACATCAAATCGCCGTTTTCCGCTTTTTCGCGCGCACCTTCCACATTGTCCAAAATCCATTTGACTTTCGTACCGGAAAAATAGGCATCAATAAGAAGACCTGTTTTCTTGCGGAATAGTTCTTCATGTCCTTGTCCCTTCAATTCCTTGCAGATATCGCCTGTTTGACGCGACTGCCAGACAATCGCTTTGTAAACCGGCTTTCCAGTGTTGCGATCCCACACTACAGCCGTCTCACGCTGGTTAGTGATTCCGATTCCCGCAATCTGGTCTGGATCCACATCCGCTTTCCGTAATACACCTGCCATACAAGCTAAAACAGAAGTCCAAATTTCATTGGCGTCATGCTCTACCCAGCCCGGTTTCGGGAAAAATTGTTCGAACTCCTGCTGCGCCGTTTCAACAATTTCCCCTTTGTGGTTAAACAGTACCGCACGTGAACTCGTTGTTCCTTGGTCGATTGAAAGTATATAGTCTTTGCTCATTTTATATTCCTCCTCGAATTTTTTCTATGGGCGTACTTTTGGTATTTCGCTATCTTCCACTAAGGTATCTTCAATTTCATTTGCCACTGTGTGGCCTTTCTTCAGTTCAGCGTTAGCCGCTCCGAGTAAAATTAATGCCATGACTGCACTGAGCCCCCAGAAGAGCAGACTAAAATCTCCTGTAAACATTGCCTTGTAGAAAACGGCTCCATAGATACCACCGAAAATCGGTCCGACTACA
>JASLAI010000196.1 GCA_030147225.1 Planococcus sp. (in: firmicutes)
TCTCTGTTCTTGGTTCATGGTCCACACTCCTATACAAACTACTATGAATTATAGCAGTACCACGGCTATTGAGCAATGAAAGCACCGGAAATGATTTTAGTGTCAAGGAAAACTTCTTTGCATGTATCTATTGCATTCCTTTCGCCGATTTGATAAAATAACTCATGTTGTATAGAGACATTAAAGAGTTGGGATGTTTTCCTCTCTTTCTTACTTGTCTAGGAGGTGAAAGATATGCCAAACATTAAATCTGCAATCAAACGTGTGCGCACGAACGAAACTAAAAACGCTCAAAACTCACATGTAAAATCAGCAATGCGTTCATCTGTTAAAAAAGCTGAAACTGCTTTGACTAACAACGACGATAACGCTAGCGATTCTGTAAAAGCGGCGATTAAACAGGTGGAAAAAGCGGCTTCTAAAGGCTTGATCCATAAAAACACTGCAGCTCGTAAAAAAGCTCGCTTGATGAAACAAGCGTAACATGCTTTAAAAAGCCGGTTCCTTCAGGGGAACCGGCTTTTTTCTGCCTTTTTTTCAGCGCTTTGCTTGGCTTGCCCGCTTCATCAGGAAAAACTCCAGAATGCGTTCGCGGTTTCCACTTAAGGTCTTCAGCTGCAAATCAATGTCAGCCAAATCACCCAGCACTTGGAGAAGCCGTTTTTCCGAAATCTGCTGGCGCTTTTCAACCAGCAGTTTCACCCGATACGGATGGGCTTTCAGCTGCTTGGAGATTTGCTGTGCATGATAGCCTTTTTTCTGCAAATAATACACTTGGATCATAAAGCGAATCTGTGAAGCCAATAAAGCAGTCAAGGCAACAGGTTCTTCTTTTTGGCGCAATAAATCATAATAGACACTGAGTGCACTGCTGACGTCTCCATCCAGATAGGACTGCAGCATCTTGAAAGCGTCCTGCTCAAGCGTCCGCGCAGTCATTTGTTCGACTAGCTCAACTGTTATATCGCCCTCTGCTGCTCCAAGGTACAAAGACATCTTCTCGATTTCCGAAGACAGCAAGGTCAGGTTAGTTCCGGCCATTTCCATCAATCGCTGAGCCGCCTTCAGGTCTATGCCTTTGCCGAAATTTTTTGCTTCGTGCATGAGCCAGCTTTCTAGATCATTTGTCTGCAAGGATTTAGCTTCCACCAAAACAGTGTGCTGCTTCATCAATTTGGTCACTTTTTTCCGTTCATCCAGTTTTTCATAGGGCGCAACAAAAATCGTAACAGAACTGCCAGGCGGATGCTCTAGCCACGCTTCCAATGCTTTAACATCATGATTTATTTTTTCTTTTCCGCGCTCTGCTGCTTTCAAAAATGATGCGTTACGCGCAATGATCAGCTTGCGGTCACTAAAAAACGGGATCGTATCCGCTTCGTCGATGACGTGTTCGACAGGCACTTCATCCAAATCAAAAAAAGTCAGCTCCAGTTCGCCATTGTCCGTTAATTTATCTTTTAATAAATCCAAAGTTTTTTCAATAAAATAGCTTTCTGTTCCTACAACGAGATAAACAGGGTCTATTTGTCCGCTGCGTATGGATTTCCACACGGAAGTAATCATCTTATCAGCCTCCCCTCTCTCTACTATATCGGATTTTTACTGCTTTGTGTATTTGACAGTTATGTGTCAGCTGCTAAATTCATCTGTTTAAGTCTACTTCAATCTAGATTTTTATGTTGTCTTCGCTTATAATTAGAGGGAATTAGGAGGGATTTCAATGAATGAATTTGAACAGAATGTACAGTCCAAACGTAACGATGCAATCGACGCGGGTATGGGCTTCGTCGTATCCTTTGGATTTTTCGCCCTTATCTTTATCATCGCTGGAGTTGTACAATTCGCTGCACGGTAATTAAATCAAAAAAGGTTCCGGTTTTTATAACCGGAACCTTTTTTTGTGGTTAGGGAAAAAATCACGTTTCTGTTGAACTTACCGGGCGCTTCCGCTTTTCTTTATTGTCCAGACTCCAGCGCCCAGCTCCTCGGGCCATAAGCCATTCTAGCTGCGCGGCAAAGAACGCCGCTTGGCCAGCTCGCCTTATGCCCGTCAGAGCTTACCGGGCGCTTCCGCTTTTCTTTTTTCACCGCATTGTTTCTAACTCCAGCTCCCCATTGTAGTAAAGCAACCGGATGGTTCCATTTTCTGCGGTGTTCAGCGTCTTTAGCTGAAGTTCGGTAAATCGCTCCACTACTTCCGCGCTCGGGTGTCCGTATCGATTGTCTGCGCCTGTCGAGAAAACCGATAACGCCGGCTGGAGTACTGAAAGAAATTCTTCGCTGCTGGATGACTTGCTTCCATGATGGCCAACTTTCAGTATTGTCAGGTCCGTAAGTTCACTGCCATAGGACTCAATCAAATCCTTTTCGCCTGCCGCTTCTAAATCACCGGTAAATAACACTTTATAATCTCCAGTCTTCATCAACAGCACCAGTGAGTCGTTATTGCCTTCGTACTCGGCGTCCTTTGGCGAGAGATAAGTGAATTGAGTTTCTCCGACCGTCCAGTTTGATCCAATGGCTGGAAAGACAAGCTCCGCCTCGGCTGTATCAGGTGCTAACTGCTGCATCAATGGGTTCGAAGCAGAACCCGGCGTCAAATGGAGCGTGTCGATGGAAAATAGCTGAAAAATTTCATCCGCTCCTTCTGCATGGTCCGCATCGGGATGCGAAATGATAAATGTATCAAGCGAAGAAATGCCGTTTCCTTTAAGGTATGGAGCCACAACCTGCCGTCCGATTTCATAGGGCCGTTTCTTTTCTTTAAAAGCTTCTGTGTCAAAACGAAGAACTCCGCCGCTATCGATTAAATAGACAGCTTTCCGGTATGGCAGCTCGATTAATGCACTATCACCTTGGCCAACATCCAAAAAAGTAAGCTTTAAACGGGGATCAAGATACGGAAGTGCAGTGAACAGCAAAGCCGGCACCAATAGAATCAGCAATTGCCTCCAGCGGAAGCGCTGTTCGGCCGCACAGTAAAACAGATAGACAGTGCCTGTTAGAAAAAATACCGTAAAAACCCCGGGTTTCCCCGGATTCCATAGCTGGTAAGGCAAACCTGCCAGCCAGATCATAAATTTCCCGATACCCCCACGCAAAGGCTCGTAAAAATAAAAAATAAAGTCTGCTGCCGGCGTGAAGACTGCTGTTAAAAACAACAGGACGAAATTTACCGGCAAAATTAGCAGCGTAAACAATGGAACAAACAAGCTATTTACCACAAATGCTGACAGCGACAATTCATAAAAATGGAACAGCAGCAAAGGGTACAAGGTCACCTGTGAAATAAATGTGATGACAAAACCTGTCTTGAAAGAGGATTCTATCTTACTTAAAAACTTCAGCGAGTAGATAATACCGAATGTGGCACCATAAGACAATTGAAAGCCGATTTTGTACATGACGTAAGGGTCCCAAAGCATAAAAATCACGAAACTTGTTAACATAATATTTGCAACAGGAAACTTTAAGCCATATAGCTTTCCAGCCAATATAACGGAAACCATACTGACCGCACGCCAAACAGACGGTGCTCCGCCTGCAATGATTGCATAAAGAGGCAGCGCAATAAGTAAAATGACCGTTGCTGCCTCTTTTCGAACATGAAGACGAATGAGGATAACGTACAGCAAACCCGATGCTATCCCCACATGCAGGCCTGAAATGGCAAACAAATGCGAAATTCCGAGCGTTTGGTGCACCCGTTGGTCTTCAGAATCCATATTCTCCCGTTCACCGATCAGCAACGCTTCAGCCTCTGCTGCCAAGCTTTCAGGAAAATGCTCCCGAATGTGGTGCTTCACCGCATCTCTTCTGCTTAAGAGCCGGTTGAACCATGTATCGTTCTCCTTTGCTCCATCAATCGATTGAATCACTAATAACGAAACGGCTCCATTATGGTGCAAGTATTTCGACATATCAAACGCGTAGCGATGAGACGGTGGAGATGGTGCCTCGAAAATACCGCTAACCTGAAACACAGACCGATCCATCAGGTTTTCCAGTTGAAGCTTTTGTTCAGCTGAGGTCAGCCGGTACCGGGCATAAACCACCGTCTCTCCCTCTAAAATCGCAAATCCTCTTAGGCTATCCCCGTCAATCACTGCCCCCGTCTTG
>JASLAI010000215.1 GCA_030147225.1 Planococcus sp. (in: firmicutes)
GTGCTTGCATCGGGTGGCATACAAGATGCACAGGATATGATCAAAGCATTTCTGCTGGGAGCCGATGCGGTTGGTCTTGCAGGCTCTTTCTTGAAGACAGCAATGCAAGAAGGCGAAGCTCAGCTGATCAGTGATATCCACGCGCTATACGAAGATTTGACGATGATGATGACGGCTCTAGGGGCTGAAGACTTGTCTGCGTTGAAGAAATGTCCGGCTGTGATTACTGGAGAGTTGGCCCAATATCTTAGCGCCAGAGGCTTCAATCCGGCATCTTATGCAATCCCTGTGAAAAACTGAATATTGCACATTTAAAGGGGATGGACATTTAACAGATGCCATCGCCTTTTTCGTGTATAATAGGCATATCAGAAGTGGAAGGATGAATTTATTATGTCAAAACCGGTAGTAGCAATAGTTGGCCGGCCGAACGTTGGTAAGTCCACGATTTTCAATCGCGTGGTAGGAGAACGAGTTTCAATTGTGGAAGATATTCCAGGAGTGACGCGTGACCGTATTTACAGCTCGGCAGATTGGCTGACACATGAATTTAATATTATAGATACAGGCGGCATCGATCTTCGTGACGAGCCGTTCCTTGAACAAATCCGCCAACAGGCAGAGATTGCTATGGACGAAGCGGATGTGATCATCTTCCTTGTTAATGGACGAGATGGCGTCACTGCTCAGGATGAGCAAGTAGCAAAAATTTTATATCGTACGAAAAAGCCAGTTATTCTGGCAGTCAATAAAATTGACAATCCCGATATGCGTCACATGATCTATGATTTTTATACGCTGGGATTAGGCGAACCTTTCCCGCTTTCAGGCTCTCACGGGTTGGGACTTGGAGATCTTTTAGATGAAGTAGCGAAGAATTTCCCTAAAGACGATGACGAGGAATACCCTGACAATGTCATTAAATTCTCTTTGATTGGCCGTCCTAACGTCGGAAAATCTTCACTTGTCAATTCATTCCTGGGAGAAGAACGGGTTATTGTCAGCGAAGTAGCGGGAACCACGCGCGACGCTGTAGATACACAATATGATTACAACGATCAGCCTTATGTCATTATTGATACGGCCGGAATGCGTAAAAAAGGAAAAGTTTACGAAACAACAGAAAAGTACAGTGTTTTACGTGCATTGCGCGCTATTGAACGTTCAGATGTTGTTTTAGTGGTTCTTAATGCAGAAGAAGGCATTCAGGAACAAGACAAAAAAATTGCCGGATATGCACATGAGGCCGGTAAAGCAATCATCATTATTGTAAACAAATGGGATGCGATCGAGAAAGATGAGAAGACCATGAATGTCATGACGCGAAAAATCCGTGAACATTTCCTATTCCTGGACTACGCACCGATCATGTTTGTTTCGGCGATCAGCGGCAAACGCGTCCATAACATTTTGGAGATTGTCAATAAAGTGAATGACAATCATTCAAGACGCATCCAGTCGAGCATCTTAAACGAAGTAATTGAAGACGCAGTTGCTATGAACCCAGCGCCAACGGACAAAGGCCGTCGTCTGCGTGTTTATTATGCAACTCAAGTGGCGATCAAGCCGCCGACATTCGTCGTCTTTGTCAATGAACCGGAACTGATGCACTTCAGTTATGAACGCTTCTTGCAGAACCGGATTCGCGAAAGCTTCGATTTTGAAGGAACTCCTCTGCGTCTTATAACAAGAGCACGTACTTAAGGTAAAAAGGTGGTTTTAGCTTATGGAAAAAGTTTCTGTTTTTGGAGCAGGAAGCTGGGGGACCGCTCTGAGCTATGTGCTTGCTCAGAATGAGCATGATTTATTGCTTTGGACACATCGGCAGGACCAAGCTGATGAAATCAACCAGCGTACAAATAAACGGTATTTAAAAGATACGCAGTTGCCTGAAAACTTGAAAGCGACAAGCGATTTGCCTAAAGCAGTTGAACACGCTGATATTTATGTCCTGGCTGTTCCAACAAAAGCAATTCGCGAAGTTTGCCGTGACATCAAAAAAAGCATCAATCGAAAAATTTTGTTCGTCCATGTTTCCAAAGGCATTGAACCAGATTCACTAAAGCGGATCAGTGAAATGATCCGTGAAGAAATTCCGGAACAGTGGATTGAGGAAGTGGTCGTATTATCCGGGCCAAGCCATGCAGAAGAAGTCGTTCAGGAACATCCGACCACCGTTACCGCAGCTTGTGAGAACACAGAAGCGGCTAACCGGATCCAGGATTTGTTCATGAACCATTATTTCCGTGTTTATACGAATACGGATGTAATCGGTGTTGAAATCGGCGGGGCATTAAAGAATATCATTGCTTTGGCTGTCGGAATTACTGATGGTTTAGGTTTCGGCGATAATGCGAAAGCTGCCATCATGACGCGCGGACTGGCGGAAATCGCGCGTCTGGGTGTTAAAATGGGAGCAACACCTTTAACTTTCTCAGGTTTGACCGGAGTTGGTGATTTAATTGTGACTTGTACCAGCGTCCATTCACGCAATTGGCGGGCAGGAAACATGCTGGGCAAAGGTAAAACTTTGGACGAAGTGCTTGAAGAAATGGGCATGGTTGTCGAAGGAATACGTACCACGAAGGCAGCTTATCAATTGTCACAAGCATACGATGTACCGATGCCGATAACTGCTGCACTTTATTCCGTTCTTTTTGACAATGTATCGACAGATGATGCAGTTGGAAAGCTGATGGGACGTATGAAGAAGAATGAAATGGAAGATTTGATTAACTTGCTTTAATTGTCACAAAAGAAGAGGATGCTACAAGCAGACTCTTCTTTTTTTATGCTATACTATTGACTGAAACACTATGAAAGGCGGGCAATTATGAGTGCTTTAGATAAAATGTGGGTATCATTTGCTGGAATTGCTTTCTTACTGATTTCAATGGGTTTTATCTACTTGAGCAGATACAAATTGAAAAATGGCATACTTAAATTCTTATTCGCCCTAGTTGCATACATCTTGCTGATTCTTGGATTCTTTATCATGATATTCACGGTATTCAGCGGCCCTACAGGCGGCGCTTGAGGTGAGAAAAATGAAAAAAACATCAATGTTTATCCTGCTCCTGCTCGTTGTCGGATTTTTGTCTGCATGCGGATATCCACAGAGTGAGAGAGCGGGAAACCAGATTCCTTATGAAGATCAATTGATTACTGTACAAAACGCTGTAAATCAGTACAGAGGTGCGACTGGCGGCTTGCTGCCGATTAAAACCAGGGAAATGGATGTAGACCAATACATCAAATACCCTGTTGATTTTTCAAAAATCGTACCTAACTATACAGCGGAAGTTCCACCAAATGCATTTGAAAATGGAGGTATTTTTCAGTATGTCATTATGGACGTAGAAGAAAACCCAACCGTAAAACTGGTTGATCTGAATGCAGCAGAAGCAATCAGATCTGTTAATGTGCGCAAAAATGCAAATGGTGGCCGGGTGCCAATTTCAGAAATCCTCGCTGACAATGTTTACAAGTTTAACTATAAGGAAATGGGATTCTCTGAGGAACCAACAGTGGTAAGTCCGTACAGCGGCCGCAATTTGCCGATGGTGATTACGGGAAGCGGAGAAGTTTATATCGATTATTCAATGGATATTTATTCAGCTCTGCAAGAGTACGAAGGAACTCTTGAAGAAGGACAGGATATTCGGTTTATCCTGTATGAAGACCATGCAGTCGTACCTGCTTACTCACTTCCTTACACAATCGACGAAGAAAACGAACCGATATTTTTAACTGAGTAAAAACCTTGATTTGACGCGATTTTAATAGAAATGCCCTTTTTATAGAAAATTTTGTTAGTATTTGGTGGTTTTATTGAAAAAGCAGGCTGTTTGTTGTTGCTATGCGATTTTCGATGTGATACTCTTTTTACAGGATTGATGGTTGCATCCCCTTTGAGAGGAGGTGAATAGCATGAACAAAACAGAATTAGTGAACTCTGTTGCTGAAGCAGCTGAACTTTCTCGTAAAGACGCTGCCAAAGCAGTTGACGCTGCATTTGAGACGATTCAAGACGCTCTAACTAAAGGTGAAAAAGTACAGTTGATCGGATTCGGTAACTTTGAAGTACGCGAACGCGCGGCTCGCAAAGGACGTAACCCACAAACTGGTGCTGAAATTGAGATCGCTGCAAGCAAAGTTCCTGCATTTAAGCCAGGTAAAGCGCTTAAAGACGCAGTGAAGTAAGCTTTAGCCTCTGTACATAGGATGACTTTTGCGAGACACAATCTTGCAAAAGTCATTCTTTTTTTGAGTCAACAATTTTGCGAAACACCTGTGCGTATGCTACGATTCATGTGAGAAAAGCGGAGGCGATCGAGCAAAACCCGACGGGCATAAGACGGGCTGCCGAAGTGGCGCACTTTGCCACATAGGCGGAACGGCTTATGACCCCGAGGGTTTGATCGCCGAGCTAGACAATGAGAAAAGCGGAAGCGGCCGTTCTGCTCCGACAGGCACAAGACGATTTGGCGAAGCGGCGTTCTTTGCCGCATAGCCAGAGTGGCTTATGACCCGAGGAGCAGGCCGCTGGAGCTGGACAGTGAGAAAAGCAGAAGCATAAGTGAAAAATCGCTAACATATGAAAATACGACCGGTAGCCATCCTGCTGCCAAACAAATAACCGATTCGTCTTCAACAGGAGGAAACAGAATGATAGATGTGAAAGCACAGAAGGTAGACCTAGATAAAATAGAACAAGCTGTCTCGATGATATTGGAGGCGGTTGGGGAAGACGTAAGCCGTGAAGGATTACAGGATACGCCTAAAAGGGTAGCTAAGATGTATGCAGAAGTATTCTCCGGGTTGAAGGAAGATCCAAGAGAATATTTCAAAACAGTTTTTCATGAAGGGCATGAAGAACTGGTGCTCGTTAAAGATATTCCTTTCTACTCGATGTGCGAACATCATCTCGTTCCGTTTTTTGGAAAGGCGCATATCGCCTATATTCCTCGTGACGGAGTTGTGACAGGATTGAGCAAATTGGCAAGAGCTGTGGAGACAGTTGCAAAACGTCCCCAGTTGCAGGAACGCATCACTTCGACGATTGCAGACTCTTTGATGGAAACTTTGAATCCACATGGCGTCTATGTAATGATTGAAGCGGAGCATATGTGCATGACGATGAGGGGCATCAAGAAACCAGGATCAAAAACAGTTACAGCGGTCTCCCGTGGGATTCTTGAAACGGACGACATCAAACGTTCGGAAGTAATCACATACATTAATATGAACTAAAAATGAAAAGCAGGTGTGAATATGGCTCAGACGGAATATATTGTTA
>JASLAI010000226.1 GCA_030147225.1 Planococcus sp. (in: firmicutes)
GTTTCTTCTTTAAACTTTTTTGAAAGGTAGCTGCGATTGATGCGGATGGCGTGGGCAATATCTTTAGCGTAGATAAAATGAAACTTGTTGTTATGGATGTATTCAATCGCCATTTTTACAATTGAGGAATACTTCTCCATGGAGTATTTGTTTATTCCATTAATTAATTCCTCCACTGCTTTAAAATAATATCGTTCCAGCTCTCCTTTACTGGCGCAATGTGCAATGTTAAGAAAGGTTTTCCTTTTCACACCTTCCGCGGCATCTTTAGGCAACCCTTGTTTTACTGCGATTTCTATAAATGAAGTAATCGTTGAAGCAATGTACAATTTCTGAACCTCTATCTCTTCATCTAATATGACCTGTATGTCTTTTATTTGTTCAGCCTGGTTCCTGACTTGATGAAATAGTTCCATATCTCCGGTGACAATAGAATTTATCAGCACTTGTTTAAGGTTTGTGCTCCTTTCAGAGTAGTCAGTTGCATATTCTGATTGAATAGAAAGATTTTTATTTAAATGTTTTTTTTCACTCATTACTGCCTCCACAAGTTTAGGTCATCTTTTATAAGTAAAATAACTTGGTAACAACAATTTTACCCCAAAAGAAACAATAGTGTAACTATTGTTTCTTTAAGTTTTTTATACTTCTCATGTAAGCTTTTAACATTTATTAAATATCGAGGAGGAATACGATGATTTATAAAGATGCGAACAAAAGTGTTTCAGAAAGAATAGAAGATTTACTCCAAAGAATGAACCTAGAAGAGAAAGTCGCTCAGTTATACTGTATGGTGAACCACGGACAAATGGATCCCATTAAAAACGCCCAGGATAATTTTGCACATGGCGTTGGTACACTAGCTTTTTTAAATAGTTCCCAAACCGGGGATACAAAAAAAGACATGGAAACATTGAATAACATCCAAAAATATTTTGTTGAAGAAACCAGACTGGGAATTCCAGTACTTGCACACAACGAAGGGATTGCCGGTGCTCAAATACCTGGAGCAACCACTTTCCCGCAATCGATGAATGTCGCTTCTACTTGGGAACCGGAATTAGCTGCCAAAATGGGCGAGGTTGTAAAAAAAGAATTGATGGCCTTCGGTATTAGAGCTGTACACTCTCCCCTATTCGATTTAGGACGTGACCCAAGATGGGGAAGAATCGGGGAAACTTATGGAGAGGATCCTTACCTGGTTGCACAAATGGGAACCTCATATGTGAAAGGAATACAAGGAGACAACGAAATGATGGCAGCCGCCAAGCATTTTGTCGGCTACGGTAATGCAGAAGGCGGACGTAATGGAGGCGAACAACAAATTTCGGACCGAAAGTTGTATGATACGTATTGCTTCCCATTTGAAGCAGCTATACATGAAGGTAAAGTTGGCGGAATCATGAACAGCTACGGCATATTGAATGAACAAGCTGTATCTACGTCAAAGTGGCTCTTGACTGATGTTTTACGTGAAAAACTTGGATTTACTGGCCTTACGGTTGCGGATTATGGAAGCGTCAGCCATGCAAATGCCAGATACCGTGTAGCAAGAACGCAAAAAGAGACTGCAGTTATGGCACTTAAAGCTGGTATGGACGTTGAACAACCGAATAATACTTGTTACAAATACTTAGTGGAAGCTGTCGAAAACGGTGAATTGGAAATCGAATATATTGACCGCTCCGTCCAAAGAGTGCTGGAAACAAAATTCAGGTTGGGACTTTTTGAAGATCCTTATCAAAAAGGTGATTTCATAGAAGAAATTAACAAAGTGGAACATCAGCAACTTTCCCGTGAAATCGCAGAAAAATCAATGGTATTAGTGAAGAATGATAACGGAATCCTGCCACTGAAAAAGAAACTTAAAATCGCATTAATCGGTCCATCTGCTGACAATAAAGTAAACTTCTTTGGAGGCTATTCATCCGTTGGAACAGCTGATACTACAACAAGCGATTTCGATCGGTCCGAAGACGATAATTTCATTAAAATGGCGTATGATACTGTCATTACCGAACATAAAGAAATGCTGAAATCGCGAGGAATCGTATTCGAAAAGCAACCTTCGCCGGAACAAAAAGCACAAATCATCTCCATGCTTAAAAAGAACCGGTCCAAATCAAATAAGGTCTATGAAACGATGGATTCATTCTTGGACGCTTTTTATCCCCACTGCAGCACTGTGAAAGAACAGTTGGAGAAAGAGTTTGGAGAAGACAATGTCATTTACGCTAAAGGATGCGATTTGAAGAAACCAATAGAGGGTGGTATAGAAGCGGTTATCGAAGCCGTTCAGCAAGCTGACCTGGTAATTGCTGTTCTGGGCGGCAGAGAAAGTATGCGTGCACCGGAAGCTACAGCCGGCGAAAACAAGGATAATATCAATATCAATCTTGAGCAGCCACTGCTGGATATGATGCAAGAGGTGTTTAAACTGGATAAGCCGGTCGTTTCTGTAATAGTCGATGGCAGGCCTTTGGCCGTTCCAGAAATTATCGCTAACAGCCAGGCATTGCTTTATTCATGGCTGCCGGCACAAT
>JASLAI010000236.1 GCA_030147225.1 Planococcus sp. (in: firmicutes)
ATTTCTTCTCCATTGACCACGACAACGACTTCTTCTTCAGTCGGCAATTCCATAGAGGTTTCTTCAGGAGTGGTCTCTGCGGCTGTTGCTTCTGTGGTTTCGGGATTTGTGTTTTCTTCAGGTGCGGCTTCTTCATTATCAGAGCATGCGCCCAATGTCAGCAACAAAAGGAATGGGGCGAATGCGAATTTCATTTTCTTAATCATTTTAAAACTCCTCTATAACTTCGTCTGTTTAAAAGTAAACCACAATTTATTAGTCCATACAAATAGTTGCACAGACATGTTTAAATAATGCGGCAATTCTGTATAATGGAGAGAAGTAACAGGCTGTTCTAGCCAACCATTCTATAAACTAGGGTCATCTTTCCTCTTTTATTTCGAGGACAAAGAGCGAGTCTAAAGAGCCCTAAATGTGGCCGATGACCTGACTGGATCATTCGATTGATTTGACTGCTCAGACGGGTTGGTTTATAAACATATAAATAATGATCCATCACTTACATCTTTTGGAGGAATCGATATGACAAGCTCAAACAATATTAAAGCACGTAAAACTTTAGAAAAAATCCAACCCTACTCACCTGGGAAGCCAATATGGGAAGTACAGAAAGAATTGGGCTTGGAACGTGTCATTAAATTAGCTTCCAATGAAAATCCATTGGGACCATCTCCTAAAGCTCTAGCAGCTATCCAAAATGGGTTGGCGGAATTGAACCGTTATCCGGATGCGGATGCCAGCGCATTAAAAAAGGCTATTGCCGAGGAATTTCAAGTGAAGCCGCAGCAAGTCATCCCGACAAATGGCGCGGACGAATTGATTACCTTGATTTCAGAGGCCTTTCTAGAAGAAGGGGATGAAGTGATTGTCCCATCTCCTTCATTCAGCGAGTACGATTTCGGAGCACACATTATGGGTGCCACGGTAGTGCCGGTCAAATTTTCAGAAGGCTTCGAGTTTAACGTGGATGCAATGATTTCAGCTGTTACAGAAAAAACTAAGATTATTTACATTTGTACACCGAACAATCCGACAGGAACGTATATGGCTAAAGCAGATCTTGATAAATTAGTTGGAGCGATTGATGATGTATTGGTAGTGATCGACGCTGCCTATAGTCATTTTGCGGATGCTGCGGATTACACACACGGTGTTGAATACATCGAGGCCGGATACCCGGTGCTGACTCTTCAGACTTTCTCAAAAATTTACGGCATTGCTGGAGTGCGGGTTGGTTTTGGAATTGCATCTGAACCGATCATCCAGTCAATTCTAAAAGTGAAAGAGCCGTTCAATGTCAATACATTAGCGCAGATAGCTGCAACTGCAGCTATCGAAGATAGTGAGCACGTGACAACTTCACAGAACGCCAATAAAGCCGGTCGCGAGCAATTATACAAGGCTTTTGATGAGCTCGGCTTGACCTATATAGAAAGCATGGCCAATTTCGTGCTTGTGCAAATAGGCAAAGATGGCGAGAAGCTGTACAAGGAATTGATGGCCAAAGGTGTTATTGTGCGCCACGGAAAAATATGGGGTTTGCCTGACTACGTGCGTGTTTCTGTTGGGACGCCAGAAGAAAATCAATTCTTTATCGATACCTTAACGGGTTTATTGGTCAAACAAGCCTAAAAAGAAGGCTCCTGAAAGCAGGAGCCTTCTTTTTTATGTGCGTAACTATAAATAGTTGAAAACATTTGTTTAGTAAAGAGAAGAAAGGGGAATTTTTGGGGAAAATGATAATAAAGGATGGATATTTATGATATATGATTGCGCAATAATCGGAGGCGGTCCTGCGGGATTAAATGCTGCATTGGTACTGGGAAGATCCAGAAGAAATACATTGCTATTTGATGATGATAACGGACGCAATCTAGTGACCAGGGAATCTCATGGTTTTATTACCCGTGATGGCATTGAACCGGAAGAACTTAAACGTTTGGGACGGCAGGATATCGCCAAATACGATTGTGTAGAATTAAAAAACCAGCGTGTAGCCAGTGTTAATCAGATTTCTGAAACACATTATGAATTGGTTACGGAAAGCGGCGAAGTGTTTCACAGCATTAAAATCATCATTGCGGCAGGTTTGAAAGAAGAACAGCCGAATGTACCGGATATCGAAAAATTCTATGGTACGAGTTTATTCAGCTGTCCTTATTGCGATGGCTGGGAACTGCGGGATCAGCCATTGGCAGTAATTGCAGACAAACAAGTGTTTGAACTGGCGAAAAAAATCTATACGTGGAGCCATGACTTGATAGTTTTCACAAATGGAGAAGGGCGACTGGAAGAAGAGGACAAACAAAAGCTGCTTCGAAAAGGCATAAAAGTAGTAGAAGATATTATTGATGGCCTGGAAGGTGAAAATGGACAATTACGCAGAGTCAGGCTTGAAGATGGGACTTTAATTGAGCGGACCGGCGGCTTTGTGACACCTTTATGGAGCCATGCCACGCCATTTGCGAAAGAGCTCGGCTGCAAGCAAAACGAACATGGTGGAATTTTGACTGATGATTATGGCCGGACAAATGTCTGGAATGTTTACGCAGCAGGCGATGCTTCGTTGATTATTCCTTCTCAGCTGGTCATTGCAGCTGGGGAAGGAAGCGCAGCGGCTATTGGTGTAAATGGGGATTTGATCAATGAATATTTTGAGACGGAATAGCAGGATTAAAGGACTTTGATGAATTTTCGAAACAGCAGGTATTGGCAGAAAAACAGAGTTAGGGTGGTTAGACAAAGATTGATGTAGTACCAAAGGCCATCGCCGAAGAAATCCAGTGGAGAAGTGGTGGTTGGACGCTGAATTAAATAAAGGTAGTTGGATTCGGTCATTGGATTGATTAAAAAACCGATAAGGGCAGCGTAAGCAAGCAATAAAGCATAAACAAAAAAAACGGAACGCATAGTAATAGTACTAGATCGGGATAACGCCAAAAACAGGCACGCCCAAGAAATCGAAGTATGATGGACAAAAAATTTCCAGAAGCGGAAATGCTGATAATCGTAGGGGAGTTCCGGAGTGATCAAAGCCAAAAAAGCTGGAATGACGCCAATGTAAAATGAGACCTGAATCCAAAGAGGACGCATAGTCAGTAAACCAATCATGGCAGTAAGAGAGGCTATACCGCATA
>JASLAI010000401.1 GCA_030147225.1 Planococcus sp. (in: firmicutes)
ATTAACAGTCAGCACCGGCATGCCTTTGTAGAAGTCGGAACCGTATTCAGCAACGGCTTCCGCGCCTTCTGTGTGAATCAAATCA
The DNA here is from genome assembly GCA_030147225.1 of Planococcus sp. (in: firmicutes). GTDB lineage: Bacteria > Bacillota > Bacilli > Bacillales_A > Planococcaceae > Planococcus. Next base: position 86 of record JASLAI010000401.1, read on the forward strand.
AACAATAAGTTGCATGAGTATTTTCCGCTCATTTTCCCGCGGACTTCATTCATAACGATTTGATTGGTTTCGTCCGGGTGAAGCGCATCAATTTCTTCCGCCCAAATGCCAAGCACGTTGCGGAGTTCACCAGGATAGCCGCCAAGTGTGACGATATCGGTTTCGTTGACGATGCCGCTGAAGAAGGTCGTCAGGAACGTTCCGCCGTTTTCGACGAAGTTCTCGACTTTTGCTGCATAGCCTTCTTTGACCATGTAAAGAACAGGTGCGATGACAACGTCGTATTTGCTCAAGTCTTCTTCGACGCCAATCATGTCAACTTGGACATTCAATTTGTAGAGTGCATCGTAATACTTATGGACTTCGTTGACATAGTCAAGTGACACGGAAGGTCCGCTTGACAGTTCGGTCGCCCAACGGTTTTCCCAGTCAAAAACGATCGCCACTTTGGCATTTACCCGTGCATCAAGCAAGGTATCAGACAATTGGTTAAGTTCTTTCCCGAGTTGCGCGACTTCATTGAAGACACGTGTGTTTTCGTGCCCAACGTGTTCAATGACCGCTCCGTGGTATTTCTCGCAAGCTCCGACTGAACGACGCAGCTGGAAGTAAAGAATCGTATCTGCCCCGCGGCCGATTGCCTGGTAGCTCCATAAGCGCATAACGCCCGGACGTTTCAAGGAGTTATACGGCTGCCAGTTTTGCTGGCTCGGCGTCTGCTCCATCAGCATGAACGGCTGCCCGCCCTTTAATCCGCGCATCAAGTCATGGGTCATAGCTGTGTAGCTGAACGGTGTATCGATTGACGGGTAATTGTCCCATGAGACGACGTCCATTTCTTTCGCCCATTTGAAGTAGTCCAGCATCTCGTACGTGCCCATCAGGTTTGTTGTAATCGGGATGTTTGGCACATGTTTCCGGATGGCGTTGTACTCCAGTTTGTAGCAATCGAGTAAACTGTCGGACTGGAAACGGCGGTAATCGAGTGAAATCCCTTGGAAATCAGATACATTGTCTTCGCGTTCTTCGCTCAAGATATTCGGTGCCACGATTTCGTCCCATTCGTAGAAGGTATGCCCCCAGAATCCTGTGTTCCATGCTTTGTTGAGTTTTTCGATTGTGCCGTATTTGTCGCTCAGCCAGCCGCGGAAAGCATCCTGGCAGTTGTCGCAATAGCAGTAGCCGCCGTATTCATTCGAGACGTGCCAAATTAAAACGGCCGGATGGTCTTTGTAGCGCTCCGCCAATGTTTCGGCGATTCGTTCTGAGTATTTGCGGTAAGTCGGGCTGTTCGGGCACGAGTTGTGGCGGCTGCCGAATTTGCGTTTTCTGCCGTAGAAATCTACGCGCAAAACATCCGGGTATTTTTTCGCCATCCATGCCGGATGCGCTGCCGTACTTGTTGCTAAGCACGTATAGATGCCGTTTTCATACAAGCGGTTGATCTTGTCATCCAGCCAGTCGAAATTGTACATGTCTTCATTCGGCTGATTGAGCGCCCATGAAAAGACGTTTAACGTGGCCACATCAATGCCAGCCAATTTGAACATGCGGACGTCTTCGTCCCAGATTTCTTTCGAATCCCATTGTTCCGGGTTGTAGTCCCCGCCGTGCCAAATCTTCGGTAATTTATCGTTAATCATTGAATTCCATCCCTTCTATTTAACCGTCAGTCAGCCGAGCTTCGGCTGATCCAGCAAGTGGATTTGATCGGTTGTCGTGTTTTCCAGTTCCAATACAACAATTTCATTGTTTTCTTTTTTCAATAACGGACCTGGCAAGTAAAGCCGCTGCTGCGGACCTGCTGTATTCCAGTAGCGCCCGAGATTAAAGCCGTTGATGAAGACATTGCCTTTCGTGAAGCCATGCGTATCGACATAGGTATCCAGCCCTTCTTCCGCATCGAACGAACCGCGGAAGAATTTCGGGAAGCGCTCATGTTTGCTCAGCTCGTAGGCTTCCGGCAAGTGGTTCATTTCCACTTTGAACATTTCCCAGTGGAAGAAATACTGTTCGCCGAGCCATAGGTTTCTGATCAGTCCTTTCGGATCTGTCAAATGTTCTCCGTAATTGGCGCGGCCCATATTTTCAACCAGAATTTCCAATGTGTTCACTTTGTCCGGGAAGTCCAATGTCACCATTTTCTCGGTGTCATTGATATACGTCGTCGTGATGTATTCGCCGTTTACATAAATAAACCCGCGGTCCCGGATATTGCCTGAGTTGAATTTTAATTCACCTTGGCGATTGACCGTCGTCCGGTAAAGCGTATAGCCATATGCCTGGTCGATGTCTTCCATCGCGAGCGGCACAATATGTTCGACTTTCGTGCTGATGTCTTCCAGGACGTCGAACAAACTAACAGACTCTGACAGGGAAACGGTGCCGTATTCTTTCGCCGTCGGTGTCTCTTTAAAATCTTCCGGTACATCCGTATATTCGCTTAAAACCTTCTTGACCGCCTTGTATTTCTCGGTGATGGCACCGCCTTCTGTCAGCAAGCTGTCGTAGTCGTAGCTCGTGATCGTCGGGTAATAGATGTCGTAATGGTTGGCGCCGTTCATGAAGCCAAAGTTCGTGCCGCCGTGGAACATATAGAAATTGACGGAGACATTTTTCTCCATAATCTCTTTAAAGACCGCCGCCACATCGTCTCCGCTCCGGACCGTGTGTTCACCTGACCAATAATCAAACCATCCGATCCAAAATTCGGCCACCATTTTCGGCGAGTCCGGCTTAAACGCTTTAAGCGCATCGAAAGATTCGTCTACACGCGAACCAAAGTTCAGCGTTGTCGTTACATCCGGCAGCGAGCCTTGCTTAATGAAATCCGGCCCATCTGACGTAAACAGGAAGGTATCCAGTTCATGCATTTGATACTGTTCTTTGAAGAAATCGAGGTACGCCAAGTCATTGCCATACGCGCCGTATTCGTTCTCGATCTGCATGGCGATGACCGGTCCGCCATTTTGGTACAAATGCTTTTTAAACTTCGGCAGCAATTCCGCAAAATAATCTTCCACATGTTTCAGGAAAGACGGATGGCTGCTTCGCATGACCAAGCTTTTGTGTTTCAGCAGCCAGGACGGCAAGCCGCCCATTTCCCATTCGGCGCAGATATACGGTGCTGGACGAAGGATCACGTACAGTCCGACTGTATGTGCCAGTTCAATAAAGCGCTCGATATCCGCCATTCCGGAAAAGTTGAACTCTCCTTTTTTCGGCTCGTGGAAATTCCAAGGAATGTAGGTTTCAACTGTATTCAGCCCGAGTGCCTTCAACTTCAGCAAGCGGTCTTCCCAATGCTCCGGCACTGTGCGGAAGTAATGGATGCCACCCGACAAGATTTGAAAAGGCTCACCCTCAAAATAAAACGATTCGTTTTTAGCAGTCAGCACGTCGACGCCTCCTATGTAAGTTGGAGATATTTCTTGCTATTCCGCAAAACAGTTCCGCTTTCCTGCGGGCTTGTGCCGAACTAACTTGGGCTATCGCCCAAGTGGATTTCGGCACTTCGCTATTCCGCGGGAGTCTCCACTGTTTTGCTCCATATCTTAGGTAGAATCAATATAAATATAGTCACTTTTTTCATAGCAGTTATTCAGCAGTGTCACATTCTAGAAGCTATTTAGAGCAATAATACTTAAACTCGCTTTAACTTATAAACAACTGAAGAAAAATCAGCTGGATGTTCATTCGTGCGGTAACGGTTCCACTGCAAGCCTGCGCCCATCAGTTCGTCTCCGTAAAACGTGGCGTCCAACCCATCGATTGCGTACTCGAATTCCGGGTTCAGCCCTTTAAAGAAAATGCGGGTGTGGCCTGGGTTTGGCTGTGCCAATACTTGATAAAAGCCGAGTATCGCTTCACTTTGGTCTTCTGACACGACCATCCAACTTGTCACGTTGCCATCTTCCGCAAACGGACTTTCTATTCGATAAAATTGACCTTGCTGGATCAGTGCACGATTTTCTTTGTAAAATGTGATTTGTTTTTTCACTTCTTCTTTTTCTGCGTCCGTCATCATCGTCACGTCGAGCTCATAGCCAAATGCGCCAAAGTAAGCGACGTTTGCACGGGTTTCAAGACTCGTTACACGGCCGACTTGATGATTGGGTACTGCGGATACGTGGGCACCCATCGAACTGAGGGGGTAAACCATCGATGTGCCGTATTGAATCTTCAAGCGTTCAACTGCATCGGTATCGTCACTCGTCCATCCTTGCGGCGCGTAGTGCAGCAAGCCCGGATCGAAGCGGCTGCCGCCTCCAGCACAAGACTCGAACAGCACATGCGGAAATTCGGTCGTCAAGCGCTCATACAAGGAATAAACACCGAGAATGTAACGATGCGCCACTTCGCGCTGACGGTTTGCCGGCAGCTCCAAAGAGCCGATTTCCGTCATGTAGCGGTTCATGTCCCATTTCACATAGGAAATCGGTGTGTCACGCAAGACAGCTGCCATTAAGCTGTGAATAAAATCCACAACTTCTTGTCTCGAAAAATCCAGAACGAACTGGTTTCGGCCGTGCGACATTTTGCGGTTCGGCACATGAATCACCCAATCTGGATGAG
>JASLAI010000017.1 GCA_030147225.1 Planococcus sp. (in: firmicutes)
CCCGCCAATCGCGCGGTAAGGATTCCTGCATGTCCGGATCCGCCGCAAATATTTTCTTGGGTTTCAGCGGAATTCCTTGGAAGCGATCAAAATGATCAGCTTGGGCATTTCTTTTTTTCTGCGTCAATTCAAAGAACAATCTGGACAAATCCGATTTCAATTGAAAAGACCTCTTATGGAGAAAGGTCAAGGTGTCATATGGCAAAGACTCTAAGTCGTTTTTGGCACGCAAAAACAACAGTGCCGTAGCCATTGCATCATCGTCCGCACGGTGGGCACTCTCCAATGGAATCCCCAGCTCTGAGGTGATGTCCTGCAATTTATAGCTGAATGCCGTCGGGTACATCAGACGTACCAGTTCAACCGTATCCATCGTGATTCCATGCCATCTTGGCAAGCCACTTCGTTTTAATTCAGCCTGCAGAAACGGCAAATCGAAATTGGTGTTATGTGCAACAAAAATAGCGTCCTGCATTTTTCCAAAAACTGTTTCCGCATAAAATTCAAAAGCCTTAGCATCTGCTACATCTTCATTTGTGATGTTTGTCAGATCCTGTATAAATAGGGGGATTGAGCGTCCCGGATTGATAAATGTCGTATATGTATCGGTTATTACACCGTTTTCAATTGTTACCATTGCGAGTTGAATGATCCGGTCACCTTTTGCAGGGGAATGGCCCGTTGTTTCAATATCGACAACGACATACTTTTGCGTGTTCATCTTAGCCCCTCTTTCTTAGGTGATTGCCTAAAAAAATTGTAACATATCCTGCGCTTTTCCGCTTTCAAGATGAAAATTCAATCTTCTTTTTTGCTATTCAGCTAAAAGAAAACAGCCTCCAAATAGTTCGGAGGCTGGAAATTTACATGACGGTCGCTTCGGGCTCATAGTGGATGATTTCTTTGATTTGATTGTCAGCGTCCATTATGGCGACAGTAGGTTTGTGATCACGGGCATTTTCGTTCATGACATAGGCATAGGAAAGGATGATCACGATATCTCCACGCTGCACGAGGCGCGCTGCCGCTCCGTTGACACAAATGACCCCGCTGCCGCGTTCACCCGCAATGATATAGGTTTCAAAACGGGAGCCGTTGTTATTGTTGACGATGTGAACTTTTTCGTTGGCGAGCATTCCGACAGCATCCAGCAAATCCTCATCGATGGTAATGCTTCCCACATAATTTAAATCGGCTTCTGTCACCGTCGCACGGTGAATTTTTGAGTTAAGCATCATTCTAAGCATGGGTCAGTTCTCCTTTGGGTTAAAAATAACATTATCGATTAAACGCGCTTTTTCAAACTGCACAGCCAATGCCAAAATAGCATCGTTTTGGATTTCGTTCGTTAATGTCGGATAATCCAATAGTTCAATGTAATCGATTTTTCCAGATGTATTTTCGTTTAAATAGGCAGTCATTGGTGCAATCGGATCCTGCCCTAGCAAAAATGCTTCTTTTCCCATTTCCAATGCTTTTTTCAAGTAAGGGGCTTCGCCTCGTTCAGCTTCGCTCAAATAGACATTGCGGGAGCTTTTCGCCAGACCGTCTTCTTCCCTTATAGTTTTGCCTCTTCGAATGGCTATCGGAAAATTGAAGTCTTCGACCAATGATTCGATTATTGCCAATTGCTGCGCGTCTTTTTGTCCAAAATAAGCCAAATCTGCCTCAATTAAATGAAACAGTTTTGTGACCACTTTCAAGACTCCATCAAAATGACCGGGTCTCTTAGCACCGCAAAGCACATCCGCCTGGGCACCAGCAGTTAGTTTAATTTGGCTCTCACGCGGGTACATTTCTTCAACACTAGGTGCAAAAATAATATCGGTCCCAGCTCCTTCAGCAAGCTGCTGATCGCGATCTAAATTTCTTGGATAACGATCAAAATCTTCGTTTGGCCCAAACTGAGCAGGATTGACGAAGATACTCATGACCACTTTGTCGTTTTCCGCCTTTGCTTTTTCCACTAATGACAGATGGCCTTCATGCAAAAAGCCCATAGTCGGCACTAGCCCAATTGTCTGACCTGCTTTTTTGGTGTTTTGAACCCATTCTTTAAGCTCATTCACCGTCTGTAAAATCAACATTTTTTCTCTCCTCTCAGGAAGAAAACCATATAAAAAGCCCTTCCGCCGAAAAAAAGACAGAAGGACAGTAAAATGTGCGTTCGGTTTCCTCCGTCCCTGTCGCGTTACTGATCAAGGCAGAACTGATTACTATGAATTTTTGGGGGTATTGCGGTTGTTCGGTGCAGTTCGCAAGCGATACTGCCCGTTAAAAACACTATACCAGAAATTTTTAAAAAATCCTATTTCGTGCTTGATGTGTTCGTGATTCTGCTTTGGACATACCGCAAACCGGCAGCAGAATTCTTAGTGCTTCCGAACGGCTCCTTCTAGTTGGCCATCTCAATATCAGCGGAATAAATGCCATGAAGCTTGCCGTCCGCTGTCCGCAACTGCAAGACACCGTCATCTGTGATGCCTTCTGCAATGCCTTCGAGCGTCTGGTTTGTCATACGTGCACGGACCGGCTGGCCGATGGTGGTCGAATAGCTTTCCCACATAACTTTGAGCAAGCCGAAGCCTTCCTCAATGTACAGCTGTGTGTAAATTTCCAGGTAATGCAGCAGGGACTGAACTAGCTTTTGGCGGCTTACCATGTCTCCGCTTTCCAATTTCAACGAAGTTGCAATGTCCTGGACCTCCGGAGCAAAGTCTTGTGTTTCCTGATTGATATTCAAGCCGATCCCAATGATCAAAGCTTGTATGCCGTCAGCATCCGACTGCAGCTCTGTCAAAATACCTGTGCATTTTTTGCCGTTCAGCAAAACATCATTTGGCCATTTGATTTTTGGCTGCAGCCTTGTCACTTCTTCTATAGCTCTGACAACAGCTACAGCCGTAACCAAAGTGAATTGAGGCGCTTTTTGCGGCACTACATCCGGTCGCAGGATGATGCTCATCCATACGCCTTTTTGGGCTGCTGAATCCCATTTTCGCGCCAATCTCCCTCGTCCGGCTGTTTGGGTCTCTGTGAGAACGACTGTGCCGTCCTGCGCCCCTTCCTGGGCCAGTTTATGGGCGATGATTTGGGTAGATGGACAACTTTCAACATATTCAATTACTTGTCCGATTCTTTTGGTCTTCAATCCCGTTTGTATAGCCAGCGGCTCTAAGGTATCTGGAATGGAGACAATGCGATAGCCTTTTTTCTTTACAGATTCAATGCCATAGCCTTTTTCCTCAAGCTCTTTTATATGTTTCCAGATGGCTGTCCGGGAAATGCCAAATTCATCTGCCAATTGTTGGCCCGAGACGGCTTCACCGTTCGATTCGATCAAACGCTTCGCTAACTTATGCGTGACGGTGATATTCATTCACAAACCAGTCCTTTATGAGTTCTTTATCGTTCTTCAGTTCTCCGTAGACAATCAGCTTTTCCAAGGTCTCAATCCACGTCTTTAGCCATGCACCTGACCGATTGCCACTCCATTCCATCAAGTCCAGTCCACTGGCTTTGATGTCGGATTTCGACAAAATAGGCAATTGATCTTTAGCTGCTGCCGGGTCCAGCTTGTTGCCGGTGGCTCGTGCAGCCATTTCCAATTGTTCGATTGAATAGTGGTAAATCGTCCATTGATCCCAGAATTTCTGTTCAGCCAATTCCAGGCTTTTTTCAATGAGGCGCTTATCTTCATTTGAAAAGCGGTAATCCCGTATTTCTTCAAACTTTCGGTCTTGTTTATATAAGAGGTAGAACCAGCCATATACAGCTTTGCCGATGGATTGGTACTGGGACCAGTCCGTTTCGAAAAGCCGGCCGGCTGGAAGGAAGTGGGTTAATGCAGCATCCGATAAATAGCGCATACTTTTTTGGGTGCGGGGGTTGGCAAACATCTTGTCGATTTCCGACTTTAGTCGTTCAACTGCCACCATTTTAATCAATTCAGCATAACGCTGGATTGAATCTAATGTTTTCTGATCAATATCAAAATCAAGCTGTCCCGAAAAGCGTACCGCTCTCAGCATGCGCAATGCATCTTCTTGAAAACGCTCGTCCGGATTTCCTACTGCGCGGATAATCTGCTTCTGCAAATCGTCTTTTCCTCCAAAAGGATCGATGATGCGCAGATCTTCAGTCATGGCCATCGCATTAATCGTAAAATCACGGCGCTTTAAATCTTCTTCAAGTGATTGGACAAACTCAACTGCGTCCGGCCGGCGATTATCCGAATAACTGCCTTCTGTCCGAAATGTTGTTACTTCGATGCCTTCACCGTC
>JASLAI010000027.1 GCA_030147225.1 Planococcus sp. (in: firmicutes)
TTTAAAGCGGCCGATATTCGTTAAGTCTTCTTTTACCTGATCCGCCAATTCGCGTGTAGGCGTTAAGATTAATGCTTGAGGTTTGTTTTCCTCCCAATCGACCAACTCACAGATTGGAATTCCGAAAGCGGCTGTTTTCCCGCTTCCTGTTTGAGACTTTACTGTTAAGTCAGTCTTTGACAAGGCGACAGGAATGACTTTTCTTTGCACTTCTGTCGGTTCTGTATAGCCGAGTCCTTCAAGGGCTTTTACGATTGGTTCACTTATTCCGTACTCATTAAATTTTTTATTGTTCATAATTGCTCTCCATCTCCGTTCAAAAATTTCAGGTTCTCCTATTATCGCACGGATTAGAAAATTCTGCCGTTAAACGATTATTAAGATTTATCCCATTTCAACGGCTGCTGTGGACTGAAGATGCCTTTTTGAGTAAATTCTCTTCTATTGATCCAACAGACTGACTGAGACTTTGACATCCAATGATTGACTGCCGCCCCTGTAGACACCCTGAACCGGGCTAACGTCATTATAGTCTCTTCCAACGCCGACTCTTATATGATTCTCCAATGCCTCGACGTTGTTGGTCGGATCCAATCCTACCCAGCCAATTCCTGGAACCATCACTTCTACCCATGCATGGCTTGCTGCATCACCAACAAGTGCAGAATTTTCTCCGACATACAAATAGCCACTGACGTAACGGGCTGGTATATACTTACTGCGCAGAATACCTAACATAACATGTGTAATATCCTGGCAAACCCCTTTTCTCAGACCAAAGGATTCTTCCGCTTTTGTAGTGACAGTTGTTGATTCACCGTCATACGTAAAATGCTCATGAATATATTCCATTACATCAATCGCATACTGCACGGGATTTTTCATGATTCCAAGCTCGCGGTCAATTTGCTTCATTTGATCAATCGTTAAGTACGTATAGGCGGTATTACTTAAGAAGGCCAGATAATGCTCTCCGAATAATTGCGAATGAAAAATAGCACTCATTTCCGGTGAATAGTCAATCCGATGAATAAATGGACTTTTTTGAATGCTGACAATCGACGTTGTCTTAACTTCCAAATGCTGATGATGCTCCGCGATGAAAAAAGTTTCGACATGATTGCCCCAAATATCAATGTGTTCTTTGGTAAGCGAAGCCGGTGTTATTTCTGCACGATAAGACAATAACCGCTGGCACTCATCGGTTCTCGGCTTTAAGCGAATCGAGTTCATGCTCTGGTCTACAATGGTTTCGTATTCAAATACGTTAGTATGCTCTACTTTATATTTCATTGAAGTTATTCCTTTCGCGCCCATGCTCTGTGATTGGCTGGACTCCATCGGTTTTGTCTCAGAATCACTTAAGTAATAGGTTTTTGAAAAAATTTGTCCGACTTCATTGCAGCCATTCTGAAAATCATTTAAAAAGTCCATAATTTCATCCGAGTTCAACTCGTCTATATTGATTTCTTCAAACTCCGCCTGTAACTGATCAAGTTTTGCATAAAGTTCCCACGAATAATGAGAAATTTTCCCGCCCTCCAGCTCATCAATCGCCCTGCGGACATGAGTGAGGCAATAGCGGATTGAACGCGGAAAGTTGGTGTTGGCAATTAAGAATGTCAGCACTTTCTTTGGATTCATCTGTGGCGGATTCATTTTCAAATAAGCATTATAGCCATTCGTCATTCGCAACGCAGCCAACCAATAATAATAATCTTCGGATTGGACTTCGAATACGCGCTCTCTTGTACGTTCACAAACGACATTTAAAATACGTGCTGTTTTCTCAGCGCGTTCCAGCCATTTGGCGATTTTGATAATTTGATAGGCTACTCCCCGGGACATAGAGGACTCTACGATTCCTTGTGTGGTCAATGATGTCAGCTTGACCTGTTCAAGGAATTCACGCATTTCCTTAACCGTGCAATTTTGATGATCTATGTCTTTCAAAGCTAAATAACAGCGATTCCAGGCTTCCCAGTAATCATCCGGAATATGGTCTCTGCTAATTCTCGCGTTTTCGCGAACGACTTTTACACAGCTCGAAACGGAATTGAAATTAGTTTCTTCCATTGCTAAATAATGGACTAGCTGATCTTCCTGATAGCTGGGCATGGATTTAATCTGCTCCATCGTTTCTGTCGAAGCACAAATTTCGTAAATCAGCTTCCAATCACCATCCCGAATCAGCTCTTCATCAGCGGCTTCGATCATTTGCAATAATTGCACATCTAAAATACGAGCGTTATTCTCAGCTCTTTCGACATTTCTTGACATCCAATACAAGGAATTTGCTACGCGGCTAAGCATTAGGCGCCCCCCTCTTCTTCTCTTTTCTTAAACACCCAGGTGTCTTTGCCGCCGCCGCCCTGCGAAGAGTTCACAACAAGTGATCCCTCTTTTAAAGCCACTCGTGAAAGTCCGCCCGGCATAACATGCGTATCAACTCCCCGGACGACAAAAACCCGTAAATCGACATGACATGGGTAAAATTCTTCTCCTTGATAAGCAGGAGCCCTGGATAATTTAATGGTTGGCTGCGCGATATACTGATGAGGGGATTCAATAATTTTTTCGCGGAATTTTTCAATGAGCTCTTCCGATGCATGCGGTCCAACCAGCATATCGTACCCGCCCGAAGCACCTACATTTTTGACCACCAATTCGTGTAAGTGATCCAATACCCATTCCCGCTCTTCCGGATTGTCCAATAGGTAGGTTTTAACGTTATCAATGATCGGTTCTTCATTCAGGTAATAGCGGATCATATCCGGAACGTAGGCATAAATGGCTTTGTCATCAGCTACTCCATTGCCGATGCCATTTAAGATAGCCACATTGCCTTTTCTATAGGCCACCAGCAAGCCTGGAACACCCAGTGCCGATTCTGCCAGAAAAGCTTCAGGATCCAAGTAATCATCGTCAATTCGGCGATAGATGATATCCACGCGCTTCAGGCCACGGATTGATTTCATATAGACGATATTCTTTTTGACGATCAAATCCCGTCCTTCCACCAAGTCGATCCCCATCTGCTGCGCTAAAAACACATGGTCATAATAGGCAGAGTTGTACATACCCGGCGTCAGTAAAACCGCAAAAGCTTTATCCTTTCTCGATTCCGGTGCGTGATCCAATATCGCTTGATGCAAATGGGATAACTGGTGCTCGAGGGTATGAACCGATTGATTGGCGAAAAATTCGGGGTATACTTGACGCATAACATACCGGTTTTGATAAACATATGACAAGCCTGACGGATTGCGCAAATTATCTTCGAGCACATGATATTTTCCGTTTTCATCCCGGATTAAATCGATTCCGGCTAAAAAGATATGATTTTTCAGTGGAATATCAATATCCTTCACTTGTTCATCATAATAATAAGGGTTTTCTTCAACTAAGTGCCTCGGAACAATTCCATCTTGGAGAATCCGCTTGTCATGGTAGACATCTTCCAAAAACTGATTGAGCGCTTCCGCCCGTTGAATCATTCCTTTTTCCACTACTTCCCACTCTTCAGAAGGAATAATAACCGGAACAAAATCGAAAGGCATCGTCCTTTCTGTACCGACATTATTGGTATAAACAGTAAACGTAATACCTTGCCTTAAAAAAGATAACTGGGCTGTCTCATGTTTTTCTCTCAGTTCTTCTGCTGAAAAATTTTGCAGCACTTCAAAGAAATTCTTGTAATGCGATTTCGGCTTTCCTTGTGGTGTAAACATCTCATCAAAAAATGTGCCAGTTGAATATGCCTTAAACAAATGAACAACCTCCTTCAAACGTAGAATATTCAGATAAAATAGATTAAGAAAAAAGCTATGCCGTTTCAAGAACGCACATAGCTTATCTTAATTCTATTATACCGAAATTATTTTCCGAATGTTGAATCATTTGAAGATGAACTGTCTTTTTTCGACGAATCATCGGAATCATCTTTTTTCAAGGATTCAGTATACGCCGTGCTGCCTCCGTAAACCCCACCTGTCGGTTTATCGGTATTTGAAGAAACCTTGTCGGATGAGCTTGTAGTGGATTTGTCGCTTGTTGAGCTGCTGCTCTTCTCAGCATTTCCGCCAACTTCGTCCTGCAATGTCTTGTTAGCTTTATCCAATGCGTCTTTTTCTTTGTTCATCATTTCCTGCTGCGCATCAATTGCAGTTTTTACTTTATCCACTGCCTTGTTGACAGTCGGCTTCACTTTATCAACCATGCCGCCTGATTGCTCATTTAAGCGGTCCAAACCTTTTTTGATATTCGCTTTCATATCCGCTTTGCTGGTTTGAGAAGTTCCGCCTGTTTCTGTTTTTTGTTGAGTCATCGCTGCTCCAATTACAGCACCTAGACCAATCAATACGAGTTTACCGAACATGCCGCCTGATGAATTTCTAGCCATATAAATCTCCTCCTTGGTTTGTATAAGTCATTGTGTATAAAGTATTGACTAAATTACATAATTCTAAACATTTTAACTAAAATAAAAGACACCTTTATAGCATTCTAGGTGTCTGGGTTCTGCCTCTATGAATTTAATCTTCCTTCTTCTTTCAGAACCTGTTCGAAAGCCTCTACAACTTTTCCATCATATTGCATACCAGCCAGACTTTTGATTTCAGCTATTGCGTATTCTGCAGAAAAAGCAGATCGGTAAGCCCTATCTTCAGTCATTGCATCGAACGTGTCACAGACGCCAATAATTTTTGCTTCTATCAATATTTCATCACCTGTAAGTCCAAACGGATAACCTTTTCCGTTAACACGTTCGTGATGCTGTTCTACAATATCGGCAATATCGGCATAAGGAGTGTCGCGAATCATAGCAGCCCCATCACCAGGATGCTTCTTCACCATTTCGAATTCTTCATTTGTTAATTTGCTCGGCTTCTTCAAAACTTCTTCCGGAATATTGATTTTGCCGATATCGTGGAGGATAGAAGCTAATAATAAATTTTCTATTTGCTCTTTTCTTAAGTTCATTTTAGATGCAGTTTTCACTGCATAATTAGCTACTCTAGAACTGTGGTTAAAGGTATAGCGATCTTTTTTTTCAACTGCTTCACCAATTTTACGTAATTCTTTAATTACATTACTAAGGTAATGAAAAGTAGGGACTGTTGAGATAGAAAGAAAGGTAACATCAGTCTTCGCAGTAAAATAAACTGCTTGTTCTAAGTTTTTTGCTGAAAAACAATCGTTTACACCAAGAAGAATTTTTTCATTGTTTATTTCTACTTCCATCTGACCTTCTAATACATAGTAAAATTCTTGGACTGTATCATTAACTCCAGGGAAAAGAACAATTAAAGTATCTTTTAGGAAAACTTGTTTCATCAGTTCGATTCCTTCACCACGACCAAGCAAACTAAGCGTTGTAGTACCATTGTTAACTTTTTCAAGGTGACCATTCTTTAGTATCTCTAAGCCCTTCACAATTTCACTTCCTCTATAGAAAATAAGAGTATAGAATACTCTATACTCTTATTTTACACTTTTAGAATTTTTTTGGGGTGATTTAATTTACCAACCTACGCCTACCATTGGGTCAATCCAAGCTTTGCGATCTGCAAATTCTACATGAATCCATTCTACTTCAACACTTGCACCAGCCTTAGCTGCTTTTTCAACTTCTTTATTAGTAATATTTTGTGTTTTTGCATCTAATTTAGAAATAGTCTCGTCAACCTTTGAATCGTACTTTTCCCATAGAGACAATTTTTTCTTAGCGCTATCAGTCTTTTCTACTTGCTCAAGATATTTACTGTACATTTCACTAGTTTTTTCTTGAACCTTCTCTATCTCAGTATAGATCTTTACATTTGCCTTTTCTAAATCTTCTATTACCTTAGCAATTTCCGGTGTCATTTCTTTGGTAGTATCATATTTCACAGGT
>JASLAI010000044.1 GCA_030147225.1 Planococcus sp. (in: firmicutes)
GTTAAAGCAGGCATCTATTTGGTTGCCCGCTTCACCCCAACCTTCGGCGGCGATGCTGCTTGGTTTTGGATAATCACACTTGTCGGGCTTGTCACTTTATTTTGGGGAGCCTTCTGCGCTGTCCGACAGACTGACTTGAAAGCGTTGCTCGCCTATTCTACTGTCAGTCAGCTCGGTTTAATTATGAGCCTTTTCGGTCTTGGTTCAGCAGCCCTTTATTTTGGAGACAGCAGTCAAGGCGAACTTTACGGCTTAGCCGTATTTGCGGCATTGTTCCATATGGTCAACCATTCCACATTTAAAGGCGCCCTTTTCATGGTGGTCGGCATTATCGATCACCAGGTCGGAACGCGGGATATTCGGCGCTTGGGCGGATTGATGGCATTCCTGCCCATCACTTTTACATTCGCTGTCATCGGCAGCTTTTCGATGGCCGGACTCCCATTTTTCAATGGCTTTCTAAGCAAGGAAATGTTTTTCACTGCTTCCGTTAACGCGGCAGGACTTCCAATTTTCGGAGCTGCGAGTTGGAGCTTACTGATTCCCATCATCGCTTGGATCGCTTCTGTGTTTACATTTGTATATTGTATGATTTTTGTTTTCCGAACTTTCTTTGGACCTTCTCATTTGAAAAAACTAGACAGAAGACCAGTGGAACCTTCAATTGGAATGCTGATTTCTCCAGCCATTCTGTGTGTGTTAATTGTAGGCTTGTTCTTCATGCCAAATCTGTTGGGTGACCATTTACTGAGACCAGCATTGAATGGCATCATTCCTGGAATTCCTGGAGCAGCTCCCCATATTTCTGCGTGGCATGGTTTTAATACCGAATTATTTATGACCTTAGGAATTATCGTTATCGGGACGATCCTTTTCCTTACCATTCGCAGCTGGTACAAAATCTATCGCCTCCAGCCTGCGGGGTGGACTTTCACTATATTTTATAATTCTTTTCTTAAGAATTTGAAAAGGATTTCTAATTGGATTACTACGCATTATATGACTGGGCACCTCCCTGCCTATTTTGCCTATATCTTCTCTTTCTTTATCGCTGTAGCTGGTGGCACATTGATTTTCACCGGCGCCTTATCCATTGACTTGTCAGCCGATTCCCCAATCAGCGTTTACGAGGGCATGTTGACTGCTGTCATGGCGATTGCAGCAGTAAGTATTCTGTTTGCCAAGAAGCGCCTGACAGCCATTTTACTGAATGGTGTACTGGGCTTCTCTATCGCTATTTTCTTCGTGCTGTTCCGTGCACCGGATTTAGCGTTGACTCAATTGGTCATCGAAACGGTGACTACTGTATTATTCCTGCTGTGCTTTAATTTCTTGCCGGAATGGACAAAAGACACTACTTCCAGACGGATAAATATCCGTAATGCGGTTATTGCCATTGGCGCTGGAGTTACGGTCACGCTGATCGGACTGACTGTAAACAGCGGAATGTTATTCACTAGCATTTCGGGCTACTTTGAGAACTCCTATGAACTTACCGGCGGAGACAATATCGTCAATGCGATTCTGGGAGATTTCCGTGCCTTTGATACAATGCTTGAATCACTTGTTCTGTTCATTGCCGGACTGGGCGTCTATACGTTAATCCGCTTGAAACATGGAAAGGGGCCGGATAAAGATGAACATCAATGACGTGATATTAAAAACTGTTTCAAAAGCTGTCGTTTTGATTATTTTAACGTTCGGCATCTACCTGTTTTTATCCGGACACAACCAACCAGGTGGCGGCTTCATTGGGGGATTGGTAATTGCTTCTGCTTTTGTGCTGATGTTTTTGTCTTATGATTCAGAAACCGTCAGTGAAGCATTGCCGATCGACTTCAAAAAACTTTCGGCATTTGGTGTATTGCTGGCCATGACGAGCGGTGCAGTGCCTATGTTTTTCGGCGGGACCTTTTTGAGTCAAAGTTTTGGCTACTTCGATTTGCCGATTTTCGGCAAAACTGAACTTGCCACTGTCACCATATTTGAAGCCGGCATCGCGTTGACCGTTATCGGCGTTGTCGTGAATATTATACTTAGCATAAGTGAGGATGAGTAGCCTGTGGAATCATTGATCATTATTTTGGTCGGCGTCCTTACCACGGTCGCCATCTATCTTGTATTATCCAAAAATGTCGTACGCGTCATCCTGGGGACGGCCATCTTGTCTCACGCCGTCCATCTGCTGATTTTATCGATGGGTGGTTTGAAGCTGGGAACGGTTCCTTTGCTCGGGGAAGAAGCTGAATCGTATGTCGATGCCTTGCCTCAAGCGTTGATTTTGACGGCAATTGTCATCAGTTTCGCTGTTACCGCTTTTATCCTGGTGCTTGCCTATCGTGCTTACCAGGACTTGGGAACAGATAATTTAGAAGCTATGAGAGGTTCTGATGATGAATAATATTTTAGTTCTTCCTATGCTGCTGCCAATCATAATAGGCGTCGTACTGATTTTCTTACGGACTTACGGCCGCATCCAAGCTTGGATCAGTCTTGCGGCCATGGCTGTCACTGCAGGCATATCATTATATCTTTTGTATGCGGTTCAAGCTGATGGTATTATACGCCTGGATTTCGGGGGGTGGGAACCGCCTTTTGGCATTTTGTTTGTTGCTGATTCTTTTGCCGTTTTACTCGTGTTGACATCCAGCATCGTAACAACGATCTGCTTGTGCTATGCCCTGATATCCACCAGCAAAGAATTGCAGACCATGTATTTTTATCCGACGGTCCTGTTTCTTGCAGCTGGCGTCAACGGTTCTTTTTTGACTGGTGATTTGTTCAATTTGTTTGTTTGCTTTGAAGTGATGCTGCTGTCTTCATACGTACTGCTGACTTTAGGAAATTCCAAGCGCCAGCTGCGCGAAGCCATCAAGTATGTATCAATTAATATTGTTTCATCCTGGTTCTTCCTGGTGGCTTTAGCTTTCCTTTACGGAACTGTTGGCACGTTGAATATGGCACATGTAGCTGAACGGGTTGCGGAAGTAGGACAGACACCTCTTCTGACCACCATCAGCATCGTCTTTTTGGTGGTGTTCAGTTTAAAAGCCGGATTACTTCTCTATTTTTGGCTTCCTGGGTCTTATAGTTCCCCACCTGTTGTCACCTCTGCCCTTTTTGGTGCGTTGCTCACAAAGGTCGGTGTTTATGCCCTGTTCCGTGTTTTTTCATTGATTTTTTATCATCAGCCAGAAATTACACATACCCTCATTGGCATTATGGCGGCTTTGACTTTAATCGGCGGAAGCCTGGGGGCCATCGCTTTTAACGATATCCGCAGTATTGCAGCATACAATGTTATTATTGCTGTCGGTTTCATGTTAGTCGGATTGGCAATTTCCACTCCTGCTGCAATGGAAGGGGCCATCTACTACTTTATTCATGATATGGTGGCCAAAGCACTGCTGTTTCTGCTTGTCGGTACAATGATTACGTTGAGCGGCACCTCAAAAATGGCCGGAATGAGCGGTCTCATGAAGAACTACCCGTTGCTCGGCTGGTCTTTTTTCATCTCCATGCTGTCACTTGCGGGTATTCCACCACTCAGCGGTTTTATTGGAAAAGTTTTGATAGCAGGGGCCGCAATTGATAGTAAATCATATGTCCTGCTGGCTTTAGCCTTAATATCAAGTATTTTTGTTCTTTACTCGCTGCTTCGCATCTTTAAAAACTGTTTCTGGGGCGAAACCATTGTCAGTAAAGAAGAACAGCTGCCATTGAGAAGAGGTGTCCTGCTGCCTTGTTTAGCGCTTGTATTATTGACCATTGGCATTGGCCTGGGCATTGAAGGTTTGGCGCCTTATGTGACGACTGCTGCTGAAACATTACTGGATCCGGGGATTTACATCGATGCCGTATTGGGCATAATCAAGTAAATTCACTTTCTCTGCGAAAGGAGTGAAGGAGAGTGCCTGCTCAATTCTTATTAAATATCACCATTGCGTTATTGTGGACATTGCTGATGGACGAAGATGCTTTTTATATCACGACTTTTCTGACCGGTTATTTGATTGGTGTCGGCATCCTTTTCCTCATGCACCGCTTTTTTGGAACAAAGTTCTATTTACTGCGAGTTTACTCCACACTTAAGCTTCTGCTGATCTTTGTCTCAGAACTTTTCCAATCCAGTTTATTGATCATGAAACAGATTTTGAGTCCAAAGTTAAACATAAAGCCGGGTATCTTTACCTATGAACACAGCATGTAAGGCGACTAGGAATTGACGACACTCACCTTCCT
>JASLAI010000063.1 GCA_030147225.1 Planococcus sp. (in: firmicutes)
ATGCTTATTCAACTGTTCCTTTCCCAAACGAGCTTTCATGGGCGGATCCGCTTTTCCTTGTCCAGCTCCACCAGCCTGCTCCTCGGGTCGTAAGTCAACCTGGCTGTGTGGCAAAGAACGCCACTTCGCCGATCTGCCTTATGCCTTTCAGAGCTGAACAGGCACTTTCACTTTTCCAACTACATATTCCGTCTATACTGCCCGCCCACTTCATATAAAGCGGTAGTGATTTGGCCGAGGCTTGCGACTTTTACGGTTTCCATTAATTCTTCGAAGATGTTGCCGCCTGTTTTGGCTGCCTGCTTTAAACGATCCAAGGCTTCGGTTGAATCGTTGCGTTCTTGGAAAGCGCGCAAGTTGTTGATTTGCGTTTCTTTTTCTTCCACTGTGGCACGGGCGATCTCCATTGCGTTGATTTCGTCGTCCGATTGCGGGTTCGGGTTCAAATACGTGTTGACACCGATAATCGGCAATTCGCCTGTGTGTTTTTTCATTTCGTAATGCATGGATTCTTCCTGGATTTTGCCGCGTTGGTATTGGGTTTCCATCGCGCCCAGGACGCCTCCGCGGTCGTTGATGCGGTCAAATTCAGTCAATACCGCTTCTTCCACCAATTGCGTCATTTCTTCGATAATAAAAGCACCTTGCAGCGGGTTCTCGTTTTTCGACAAGCCATGCTCTTTTGTGATGATCATTTGAATCGCCATCGCGCGGCGAACGGATTCTTCCGTCGGCGTGGTGATTGCTTCGTCGTAGGCATTGGTGTGCAGCGAGTTGCAGTTATCCTGCAGCGCCATCAAGGCTTGTAGTGTCGTGCGGATATCGTTGAAGTCGATTTCCTGCGCGTGAAGGCTGCGTCCAGAAGTCTGGACATGGTATTTCAGCTTCTGGCTGCGTTCATTGGCGCCATATTTATCACGCATGACGACTGCCCAGATGCGGCGTGCCACACGGCCAATGACCGTATATTCCGGATCCAGTCCATTCGAGAAAAAGAACGATAAGTTCGGTGCAAAGTCATCGATGTTCATGCCGCGGCTCAAGTAATACTCCACGTATGTGAAACCGTTGGAAAGTGTAAATGCCAATTGCGAAATCGGGTTCGCGCCCGCTTCGGCAATATGGTAGCCAGAAATCGAAACCGAGTAATAATTACGTACTTTGTGATCGATAAAGTATTGCTGGATATCGCCCATCATGCGCAATGCGAACTCCGTCGAGAAGATGCAGGTGTTCTGGCCTTGGTCTTCTTTTAAAATATCCGCCTGTACAGTTCCGCGCACAACCTGAAGCGTGCTTTCACGGACTTCGGTGAACTCTTCAACCGTTAAAGTGCGGCCCAGTTTTTCTTCATTCAACTTAACTTGCTGATCGATGGCCGTATTCATGAACATCGCCAGAATAATCGGTGCGGGACCGTTGATGGTCATCGAAACCGAAGTCGATGGTGCGCACAAATCAAATCCTGCGTACAGTTTTTTCATATCATCAAGCGTACAGATCGAGACGCCCGACTCTCCGACTTTCCCGTAAATGTCCGGGCGGTGATCCGGGTCTTCGCCGTATAGCGTTACCGAGTCAAATGCAGTCGACAAGCGTTTCGCATCATCGTCCTTCGATAAATAATGGAAACGGCGGTTCGTCCGTTCAGGCGTTCCTTCGCCGGCAAACTGACGCTTTGGATCTTCCCCTGCCCGTTTGAATGGGAATACTCCCGCCGTGTAAGGGAATGAACCTGGAGCATTCTCCAAATAAACCCACGATAAAATTTCACCGTAATCAACGAATTTCGGCAATACCACACGCGGTACTTTGATGCCGGACAAACTTTCTGTACGTAAGACGGTGCGGATTTCTTTATCGCGAACAGACGTAACGAATTCGTCGCCGGCATACATTTCTTTTAAGGCATCCCAGTTGGCAAGAATACGCTTGGATTCAGCAGTGAGTTCGTCACGGACGCCGTCAGCCAGCGATTCAAGCGATGCGACCAATGCATCGTCCGGCGCTTTTTCTTTAACCGCTTCGATAGCCCCTTCCAATTGGAACAGGCGGCGCGCAAAGGCAGATTGCTCTTTTGTCTTAGCATGATAGCCACGGACCGTGTCCGTCAGTTCACGTAAATAATAGCGGCGCTCGTTTGGTATAATCAGGTTCTCTTTTTGGGTTTTGACGAATTTATCGTAATCCGTCTCCCAGTCGGTTCCGCATTTTTCATTGATTGTACCCACTAATGCTGCAAAAAGAGAATTAGTGCCTTTATCGTTGAACTGGCTGGCAATCGTGCCATAAACCGGCATGTCGTCCAACTCTTTGTCCCACAGTAAACGGCTACGTTGATACTGCTTCTGTACTTGGCGAAGCGCATCCTGAGAACCGCTGCGTTCGAATTTATTGATGACAATCAAGTCCGCGTAATCGATCATGTCGATTTTTTCAAGTTGTGACGGTGCACCAAATTCACTGGTCATGACGTACATGGAAATGTCCGAAAAGTTAGCAATTTCTGCGTCCCCTTGGCCGATTCCGCTCGTTTCCACAATGATTAAATCAAAATCTGCTGCTTTAACGACATCCAAAACATCCCCGATAGCACCGGACAACTCCGAACGCGATCCGCGTGTCGCGAGACTTCTCATAAAGACGCGTTTATTGAAGATGGCGTTCATGCGGATGCGGTCACCGAGAAGTGCGCCGCCGGTCTTTTGTTTGGTTGGGTCAATTGAAAGAATCGCGATTTTCTTGTCCGGCAGTTCAGACAGGAACCGGCGAATCAATTCATCCGTCAATGAACTTTTCCCAGCTCCACCTGTTCCGGTGATGCCAAGGATCGGCGTATTTTTTGACTGATCCCGGACCGCTTTCAGCAAGTCAGCAGTATCGGTATCCCGTGTATGGGCTTCTTCCGCTGCCGTAATAACATTCGCTAGTACAACTGGTTCGTCGGCTGTTAGCTTTTCAATTTTCTGATCACTTTTCACCGTTGAGAAATCACATTCCTCGATGATTTCCGTGATCATGCCTTGCAGACCTTTTTTGCGCCCATCTTCCGGAGAGAAAATCCCCGCAATGCCGTATTCTTCAAGCTCTTTGATTTCACGCGGTAAAATGACGCCCCCGCCTCCACCATAAATGCGGATATGCGTAGCACCTTTTTCCTCCAGCAAATCATGCATGTACTTGAAGTATTCCATATGTCCGCCCTGGTAAGATGAAATACAGATGCCTTGGACATCTTCCTGAATCGCTGCATTGACCACTTCTTCTACTGAACGGTTATGGCCCAAATGAATCACTTCGGCACCGCTCGACTGTAAAATCCGGCGCATAATATTGATGGACGCGTCATGGCCGTCAAACAGACTGGAAGCTGTGACAAAGCGAATATGGTTTTTCGGCTGATACGTTTTCGTTTCTTCGATTGTAGCCATTTTGATCAAGCCCCCTGTATTGAAATGTTTTTCCCTGCCATCCCCTGCAAGAGAAATTTGGTTTGCATGTCGATAAATTCCTGAATGGTGAACTCGTTCAATGCCCATCGTCTGAAAGCCCACATCTGTCCCTGGACAAATAAATGATGGGAAGCCATGGCTACTTCTTTCGGCGTCATGTTGATTTCATCGTTGTCAACGCATTGCGTCAGCAAACGTTCAAAAATCGCCACCATCTCAAGCTCTTTATCCAGTACATAGCCTAATGCATCTTTCGGCAGCGATTTGGATTCCTGGTACATGACAACAAATTCATCCTGCATCTCGTCGATTAACGTGTAATAATGTTCGAGCGCCGATACCAGAACGCTGATCGAGCCTTTTTCAATATCAAGCCGGTCCAACCGTGTATGCACTTCGTCGTAGATGGAGTCGCACACGAGATAAAGCACATCTTCTTTGGTTCGGATGTACTCGTATAAGGTACCGATGCTGAAGCCAGCTGCTTTGGCAATTTCCCGTGTCGTCGTCCGGTGAAAGCCTTTTTCTTTAAAAAGCGTGACAGCCCCGCGAATCATTTGTTCGCGGCGCTTTTCAATCAGGCTTTCATCTTTTACAGAAGACTCAATCTCACGCTTTTTGTTCATAAGGCAACCCTCCGCTTATTTCGTAACCATCCGGGAAATGACCAGACGCTGCACTTCTTGAGTGCCTTCGTAAATTTGCGTAATTTTTGCGTCACGCATAAAGCGCTCCACCGGGTAATCCTTCGTATAGCCGTAGCCGCCGAAGACCTGAACTGCTTCTACTGTCACTTTCATCGCCGTATCGCCAGCCATCAATTTCGCCATCGCTGACTCTTTGCTGTAAGACATTTTGTTCGACTCAAGCCAAGCCGCTTGGTAAGTCAATAAACGGGAAGCTTCAATTGAAGTCGCCATGTCCGCCAATTTAAATGAAACCCCTTGGTTGACCATGATCGGCTTGCCGAATTGCTCACGCTCTTTTGCATAATCGATCGACGCATCAAGCGCGCCTTGCGCGATTCCGACAGCTTGTGCTGCGATTCCGTTTCGTCCGCCATCAAGTGTTTGCATAGCGATTTTGAATCCTTGGCCAAGTTCACCTAAGACGTTTTCTTTCGGTACACGGCAATTGTCGAAAATAATTTCAGTTGTCGGGCTTGAACGAATGCCGAGCTTGCGTTCTTTCTTGCCGACCGAGAAACCTTCAAAGTCTTTCTCGATGATGAATGCCGTTGTTCCTTTATGTTTTGATTCCGGATCTGTTACCGCAAAAACGATGTAGATATCAGCAATCCCACCATTGGTAATAAAGATTTTCGAACCGTTCAGCACATAGTGATCACCGTCTTCTTTTGCCGAAGTGCGCATGGCACCTGCATCAGATCCTGAAGCCGGCTCTGTTAAACCGTATGCACCAATTTTTGTGCCTTCAGCCATTGGGCGAAGGTATTTCTGCTTTTGCTCTTCTGTTCCGAATGTATAAACCGGCCATCCGGCAAGTTAGGGATGAGCCGACAAAGTCACGCCTGTTGATGCGCAGACACGTGACAATTCTTCCACTGCGATGCAATACGCTAAATAATCCGATCCGATTCCGCCGTATTCTTCCGGCCAAGGAATGCCTGTCAGGCCAAGTTCAGCCATCTTGTCGAAAATTTCACGGTCAAAGCGTTCTTCTTCGTCACGCTCTTCCGCTGTTGGCGCCACTTCTTTATTAGCAAAATCCCGCACCATTTTGCGGATCATTTCGTGTTCTTCCGACAGTTGAAAATTCATTTTCCATTCCTCCAATTACTTAATTAGTTGTTTGCTGATAACGATGCGTTGGATTTCGCTGGTGCCTTCGTAAATTTCCGTCACTTTTGCGTCGCGGAACAGGCGCTCGACCGGGTAGTCTTTCGTATAGCCATAGCCGCCGAATACTTGAATAGCTTCGATTGTGACATCCATTGCCGCTTTCGAAGCGAAGAGCTTCGCCATGGAAGCTTGTTTATTGCAATCCTTGCCTTTTGAATACAGGTCTGCTGCGTTATAGACCAGCAGTTTTGCTGCTTCCACTTGCGTTGCCATGTCCGCCAGCTTAAAGCCGATGCCTTGCTGCTGGGCAATCGGTTTGCCGAATTGTTCGCGCTCTTTGGCGTAAGCCACGGCGTATTCGTAAGCCGCTTCAGCAATGCCAAGCGCCTGTGCTGCGATGCCGATGCGCCCCACATTTAAATTCGCCATCGCGATACTAAAGCCTTTATTCTCTTCACCCAATAAGTTTTCAGCCGGAACCCGCATGTTGTCGAAGGTCAATTGAACCGTCTTCGAACCGTGAAGCCCCATTTTCTTTTCGTTTTTTCCGATGATCAGGCCTGGTGTATCTTTTTCAACAATAAAAGCCGAGATGCCCCGGGAACCCGAGGAAGGTTTTGTGGAAGCAAAAACGATGTAAGTATCTGCTGCTCCGCCGTTGGTAATAAAGACTTTTGAGCCATTCAATACATAGTCATCGCCGTCAAGGACCGCTTTTGTCTTAAGGCTCGCCGCGTCAGACCCTGCCGCAGGCTCTGTCAAACAGAAAGCGCCAAGGTATTCGCCGCTCGCCAGTTTCGGTACGTATTTTTCGATTTGCTGCTGAGAGCCAAAATTGAGGATTGGGTTGGTGCCGACAGAGGTGTGGACAGATAAAATCACACCCACTACTCCGCTGGCCTTTGATAATTCATGTATAGCTGTGATATAGGACGTGAAATCCATTTCGGAGCCGCCGTATTTTTCGGGAGCGGTGATTCCCATCAATCCCAGTTCACCCATTTTTTTCAGTATGGCTGTTGGAAATTCACCATTTTCCATGTTCTCGATAAACGGTGTAATTTCTTCTTTCGCGAAATCTCGCACCATGTTGCGCATCATAAGTTGTTCATCTGTAAAGTGCAAATCCATTGCGGTTCCCCCTAATTATTATGTGTAGTCATAGAAACCGCGTCCGGTTTTCTTGCCCAGCCAGCCGGCTTTCACGTATTGGCGCAATAAGGGGCTTGGGCGATATTTGCTGTCGCCAAATCCTTCATGCAGTACTTCCATGATATACAGGCATGTATCAAGTCCGATAAAATCAGACAATTCCAGAGGCCCCATTGGATGGTTCATGCCAAGTTTCATGATGTCATCAATTGCTTCTTTTGTGGCAACGCCTTCTTGAAGCGTGAAAACGGCTTCATTGATCATTGGCATTAAAATGCGGTTTGCGACGAATCCGGGGAAATCGTTCACTTCCACTGGCGTTTTCGACAGCTGAACCGTCATCTCTTCCACTTTTTTATAAACTTCATCCGAAGTCGCCAAGCCTCGGATAATTTCCACCAGCTTCATCACCGGCACCGGATTCATAAAGTGCATCCCGATGACTTGCTCCGGCCGGTTGGTGACAGCCGCGATTTCCGTGATTGGCAGCGATGATGTATTTGTAGCCAGAATGGCGTGCCTTGGTGCCACTTCGTCCAGCGTTTTAAAAATGCTGTGCTTAATCGCCATATTTTCAACAGCCGCTTCGATGACGATATCCACATCGTGCGCATCCTTCAAATCAAGTGATGGTGTGATTCGTCCAAGAACTGCTGTTTTTTCCTCTTCACTCATGCGTCCTTTTTCAACATTACGGGACAGGTTTTTCGTAATCGTCCCAATTCCGCGATCGTACGCTTCCTGCTTCATATCATTCAATTTCACATTCAATCCTGCTTGTGCGCAAACTTGCGCGATGCCGGAACCCATTTGTCCGGCGCCAATGACCATTACCTTTTCAATCGACATGCTTAATTTGCCTCCTTAGGAACTTCAATCATGATCGCATCGCCTTGTCCGCCGCCAGAGCAAATAGCTGCAATGCCGATCCCGCCTCCGCGGCGCTTTAATTCGTAGGCTAATGTTAAAATGATGCGTGCACCGCTCGCACCGATTGGGTGTCCAAGTGCGACTGATCCACCGTTGACATTGACTTTTTCAGCATCCAATTCAGCAATTTTTGAACTTGCCAGTGCGACTGCTGCAAACGCTTCGTTAATTTCGAATAGATCGACATCATCAAGCGATTTGCCGGTTTTCTTCAATAATTCGTTGATCACGATGCCAGGTGTTTCCGGGAATCGGTGTGGATCAATTGCCACTTCGGTATGGGCCAGAATGTGAGCCAGTACTTTTTTCCCTTCGTTCTGTGCACGTTCTTCATTCATCAATACAAATGCCACCGCGCCATCGTTGATGCCAGGCGCATTCCCTGCAGTAATCGTGCCGTCTTTACCAAATGCCGGCTTCAGTTTTGCCAATGCATCAATTGTTGAGTTGGCACGTGGCGCTTCATCCACATCAACCGTGATGGGATCTCCTTTTCGCTGCGGAATGTCGATAGCTATAATTTCTTCAGCGAACAGATCCTTCGCCTTGATTGCACGTTCATGTGAACGGGCTGACCATTCATCCTGTGCTTCGCGTGTCAGATTGAAATCTTCAGCTGTCGAATTTCCGTAAGTCCCCATATGGACTTTATCCGGATGGAAGGAGCAAGACAGACCGTCATGGACCATTCCGTCGATTACTTGAGCATCGCCCATGCGGTGTCCCCAGCGCGCTTTCGGTAAATAATAAGGTGCGTTCGACATGGATTCCATGCCGCCAGCGACGATTACTTCTTCATCACCCAAGCGAATAATCTGATCTGCCAATGTCACGCTGCGCATGCCGGAAGCACATACTTTATTGATTGTTTCAGATTTGACGTTATACGGAATACCTGCTTTTTTTGCTGCCTGACGGGAAGGAATCTGCCCTTGTCCTGCCTGCAGAACATTGCCCATAATCACTTCCTGAACATCTTCCGGTTGTATTTCTGCACGGTTCATCGCTGCTTTGATCGCTTCTGCCCCAAGTTCACTTGCCGATAAGGTGC